>NZ_CP071249.1:2515000-2786784 GCF_024499055.1 Turicibacter bilis
TTCAAGTATGCAACAGGTAATGAAGGAATGTTTAAAATTTACAACGGATTTGCCGGGTTTGCAGAAATTGGTGGATTATTATTATTCCCAATCTTAGCTCAAAAAATTGGACGTCAAAAGTTATTCAAAGTAGGATGTTTCGTTCCTGTGATTGGATTAATTGGATTATTAGTTTCTGGAATTTGGGCTCCCGATAATGCATTATTAGTTATCTTATCTGCATTATTAGTACGTGGTGGAGGCGGATTCGTCTTAGCTTCTACAACAGTTATGTTAGCTGATGTTGTTGACTATGGTGAATATAAACTTGGAACACGTAATGAAAGTATTATTTTCTCTTGTCAAACATTATTAGTAAAATCAGCATCTGCTTTCAGTGGATGGGCAATTGGTGTTGGATTACAAATGATGGGATATGTAGCGAACCAAGAGCAATCTGCTGGAACTATTATGGGAATGCGCAGTTTAATGACGATTGCACCAATTATCTTTATTGTTTTATGCTTCGCTATTTATAAAAAATACTATAAATTAAATGGTGACTTCCATGAAGAAGTTCTTAATGAATTAGAAGCTCGTAATAACTTAAAAGAATTAGAAGCTCGTAATAACTTAAAAGAATTAGAAGCTCGTCATCATTCAGGTGTTGAATTAAAGGGAGCTGCAGTGCAAGCATAGTAAATGAAATCAGCGGATTCTTATCCGCTGATTTTTTTGATTCAAGTTGTATTTCCTTATTGTATATAAGCCCCGATAAGTTTTTCATATGACAAAAAACTTTTATCTGGACTATAGGGAGCTTTCGTCTTAAATCGGTTAAGCAACTAAGAATAATTCAAAATTATAAAATACATTTCGGGCTCTATATAGATTGAGGATAGCAGCGGTGAAATTATAAAAATTACCACTGCGTATATAGTTGTTAAAGAAAAATGTGAAAATGATGGAATCGGCTCAGTTTTATTAGCAGGAAGGCTACTTCTCTCTTTGATGGGGCAACATATTGTTCCTTGGTTTTAGTTAAAAGTATTTGAGCTTTGGAATTGATAGGGAGTGTCGAAGTAATCAATGAATTCCAAATTAATAAAGTAAAATTTTATGCAAGATTCCTAGAAATTATGTATGGATTCACAACTGTTTTTCCGACATTTGAAGGAGAATTTGAGGTGAAGTGTGTCAAAAAGTTGTGATATCGATGTTGTAAACGGTTAACTATTGCGTCGTTTGAATGGTTTTACAAGAAGTTAGATTTTCAAACAAGAGTGTAAATGCTAAAATGTTGTTATATGTTAAATCTTGTTTAACAGGGGGGATATACGATGAGAGTATACGAATTTGCTAGAAATTATGGGGTGACAAGCAAGGAGCTTGTAGCCATTTGTCATGAAATCGGAATTGAAGTTAAAGCTCAGTCTAAATTAGATGAAACACAGTTAGCAACATTAAGCCGTCATATTTGTCGTGGAAAAGATACGAATGAAACTATTGAAACAACACCTAAAGTAGTGAAGAAGTCAAGGGAGGCTAAGACTATTGCTTATGTCGTGACTGAATGTGAACCATTTACTTCGTTAGGAGAATTGGGAAAAACAGCTGCCGCTTTTGCAACTCAAACAATTAAAGACGGTCGCTCATTAATCATTGCTTTACCTAAGTATAAAGAAATTACGGAAGTTTACGGAACGACTATGGAATGGTTAATGGACTTACCAATTAAAGTAGGATCGACAGAAGCTCGAGCTTCTCTTTTTAAATTAGTTCAAGATTCAGTGACTTATTTATTTATCGGAAATGATAGATATTTTACGCGTGAAGAGATTTATGGCTATGAAGATGATGCTGAGCGCTTCGCCTTTTTCAATCGTGCAGTGCTTGAAGCTCTTCCATATCTAGGAACAAAAATTTCAGAAATTTATGTGAATGATTGGCATACAAGTATGATTCCACTAATTTTAAATGTCGATTATAAATATCATTCATTCTATCAAAAGGTAAAAACGACGTTAAACATTCATAACTTAGAATATCAAGGATGGTATAGCGTCGATATTTTACCAAATGTACTTGGAATTAGTCGACAATACTATGACAACGGATTAACGCGCATGGGAGATTCAGTGAACTTACTAAAGAGTGGAATTGAAACAGCAACTCGTATTCAATTAAATGAAATAAGTACAGAGCAACTAAAACTACCTCAAATGCATGAGAGTGGAATTGCCTCTGTCATTGAAGGGAAATTAAATAATAAAGCATCTTAATGTTGTATCATTAGACTGGGGGAGATGAATGAATCGTCATTCATGAAGCTCAGTCTTTTTGTTTTGAAAGTCACTATATTCATACAGAAATATTCTCTATATTTACTATAGCAAACTAGAGGTTTGACATTTATGCTATTCAAGGCATACTATAGTCCAGGGGTCACCTAGCGATTTCTGCAAGAAATCTAATCTACAATTACTAGGGCTTGGGTTAACTAGCGATTTCTGCAAGAGATATATTCTCCACTGATAGGGCTGTAAAAGTTTTTATCGTTTAAAAACTTATTTGGATTTATATATCTTTAGAACATCGTGCTTAAAGATAGGATTTTTTCCATAATAGTAGTATAGTAATAAATGAAAGTTATTTTATAAGCAAAAAGGTGATACTTATGAAAATAGGACGTAATGATAAATGTTGGTGTGGAAGTGGAAAGAAATTTAAACAATGCCACTTACCGATTGAAGAGAAAATTGCTAAACATTATCATCAAGGTGATGAAGTTCCAACACGTGAGCTTTTAAAAACAAAAGAGCAAATTGAAGGAATTCGTCATGCGGGTAAAATCAATACGATGGTACTCGATAAAATTGCAGAAGTTATTAAAGAAGGTATGAGTACGGAAGAATTAAATAAAATTGCTCACGAGTATACAATCGAATTAGGCGGAACGCCAGCCCCATTAAATTATCATGGATTCCCGAAAAGTATTTGTACTTCAATTAATGAAGTTGTTTGTCACGGAATTCCAAGTGACGATGAAGTCTTAAAATCAGGAGATATCGTAAATGTTGATGTTACAACGATTGTTAACGGATATTATGCGGATGCGTCACGTATGTTTATGATTGGTGAAGTTGATGAAGAAAAACAAAAATTAGTCCGTATTGCTAAAGAGTGTTTAGATCTTGGACTTGCTGAAGCAAAACCTTGGGGATACATTGGTGATATTGGAGCAGCTATTTCTGAGCATGCTGCTAAAAATGGGTATACAGTTGTGCAAAACATTGGAGGACATGGGGTTGGTGTTGAATTCCATGAAGAGCCATACGTTAGTCATGTTGGAGTCCGTGGAACAGATTGCTTAATTGTCCCTGGGATGACATTTACGATTGAACCGATGATTAATATGGGAGTCGCTGAAATTGAAGAACATGAATCAGATGGATGGACGATCTATACAGCTGACCGTAAGCCATCTGCTCAGTGGGAGTATACGATCTTAATTACAGAAGATGGAGCTGAAATTTTAGCTTATTAATAAAAATTGAAACACCTCAAAGCAGAAGAACCTGTGATGAGGTGTTTTTTTGATGCCCAAGGTACTGATAAGAAGTATTAATTTTTGTGGGTAAAAAAACACAAAAACATTAGAAATCGTTTACATGAAGTTGAATATATGATAATATCTGTTTGTAAAACTGATAAAATTTTACTAAAAAAGGGGAAGTCAGAATGAAAACATCGCAAGATATTCAAGCACTATTAACGAATCCTGAAATTTTTGAAATTAATCGTTTAAAAGCTCATAGTGACCATCGTTATTATCAAACGTTAGAAGAGGCGATGAATAAATCAGAGATGTCATGGCGTCAATGTTTAAATGGAGAATGGTTATTTAAGTATAGTGAAAATGTTGCGACGCGCCCAGAGGGGTTTGAGGCGTTAGAAGCAGATTGTTCAGATTTTGAAAAAATTTTAGTACCGGGGCATATTCAATTACAGGGATATGATAAACCACACTACGTCAATACACAGTACGCATGGGATGGACATGAAGAATTAAAGCCACCTTATATCCCAGTTAAATATAATCCAACAGCATCATATGTAACTTATTTTGAAGTACCAGCTGAGTGGAATGGACAAAAAGTTTGTATCTCATTCCAAGGAGTGGAGACAGCATTCAACGTTTGGTGTAACGGGGAATACGTTGGATATAGTGAAGATAGTTTCACACCAAGTGAATTTGATTTAACAGAGTATATTAACCGTGAAGGTCAAAATAAATTAGCCGTACAAGTTTATAAATGGTCAACTGGAAGTTGGTTAGAAGATCAAGATTTCTGGCGTTTATCAGGAATCTTCCGTGACGTTTATTTGTTTACTACTCCAACAACTCATATTGAAGATTTATTTGTAAAAACTCATTTAAAAAATAATTATCAAGACGCAACTGTTGAAGTGGAGTTTAATGTAACGGGAGAAGAATCAACCATCGTTGCTAATTTAGTCGATGCACAAGGGCGTAGAGTATCTGCTGGAACGTGTGATGTCATCGATGGAACGGCCACTTTATCGTTAGAAGTTGAACATGCGAATTTATGGAGTGCCGAATATCCTTATTTATATGAGTTACAATTAGAACTAAAAGTGAATGGAGAAGTCGTAGAGGCTGTTTGCCAACGTGTCGGAATTCGTGAGTTTAAAATGATTGATAAAGTGATGTGCATCAATGGAAAACGCATTGTTTTCCGTGGGGTCAATCGTCATGAATTTAGTGCAACATATGGGCGTTCTGTTACAAAGGAAGAGATGGAGTGGGATGTTAAATTCTTAAAAGAGCATAACTTCAACTCAGTTCGTACGTCACATTATCCAAATGCATCGTATTTCTATGAATTATGTGATGAATATGGATTATACATGATTGATGAAACAAATTTAGAAACACACGGAACATGGCAACGTATGGGGGCAGTTGAAGAGAAGGATGTCACTATTCCAAATGGCCGTCCAGAGTTTTTAGAAATCATTTTAGACCGTGCCAAGTCAATGCTTGAGCGAGATAAAAATCATCCAAGTATCGTGATTTGGTCATGTGGGAATGAAAGTTATGGTGGAGAGAACTTATACAAAATGTCACAGTACTTTAGAGACCGAGATAACACACGTTTAGTCCACTATGAAGGCGTGTTCTGGGATCGTCGTTTTAATGATACATCAGATATGGAAAGCCGTATGTATGCAAAAGTGCCAGAAATCCGTGAATTCTTAGATAATAATCCAGAAAAACCATTCATTTTATGTGAGTATACACATGCTATGGGGAACTCAAATGGTGGAATGGATCGTTATATTGAATTAGAAGATGAATATGAAATGTATCAAGGTGGTTTCATTTGGGATTACATCGATCAAGCCTTATGGTCGAAAGATCGTTATGGCAACCCATACTTAGCCTTCGGTGGAGATTTTGGAGATCAACCAACGGATTATAACTTCTGTGTGAATGGAATCATTTATGCAAATCGTGAGGTTTCACCAAAAATCCAAGCGATTAAGGGAGCGTATCAACCATTTGCAATTGAAGTAAAAGATACAGGAGCAGACATCTATAATAAACATTGCTTCACTGATTTAAGTGAGTATGTCATTAAGTGGCAAGTTGAAGAAGGTGACCAAGTGATTGCTAGTGGAGAAACAGTTGAAAAATTAGCTCCATTAAGCAAAGCATTTATTGATTTAGGAATTAATCTAACTTCATCTTCACTTGAACAAGTGGTTACTGTATCAGTTTGTTTAAAAGAAGGGACAGCTTATGCTGAGGCTGGACATGAAATCGCATTTGGACAACGTGTGATTGAAGCGGTGAAAGAAGAAGTAAAACGTGAAGTTAAAGAGTTTAACATCGCTGAGGGGGATGTTAATGTTGGAATTAATGGAGATGGGTTTGAAGTTATCTTTGCGAAAAACTTAGGACGTATCGTTTCATTAAAATACGATGGAGTTGAATATATTCATCAACCCAACTTATCGTTAATGCCAAGTTTCTGGCGTGCATCAACGGATAATGACCGCGGAAATCAAGCCCCAGTTCGTATGGCACAATGGAAATTAGCAAGCCTATATGCCTTCCATGAAAATATGGAAATTAACCGTCGTGTTGATGGATTAGAAGTTATCTTTACTTACAATTTAAATACAATGCCTGTTTCACACGCAGCTGTTAAATACTTCATTAACTCTTATGGACAAATTCATATCACAATGAGCTACAATGGGGTTGAAGGATTACCCAACATGTTCAAGTTTGGGATGGATTTAGCAATCCCAGCTGATTTTGATACGTTAACTTGGCGTGGATTTGGACCAGATGAAACATATGCAGACCGTGAATTTGGAGCACGCCTTGGAACATTCACTAATAAAGTGGTTGATAATGTAGCGGGATATGTTATTCCACAAGCATGTGGTAATCATACAGGAGTACGCTTTGCTACTGTAACAAATGAAGAAGGAAAAGGATTACGCATCAGTGGAGAAACACCATTAAGCTTCAGTGCGCTTCCGTATTCAGCCCATGAATTAGAAGCTGCTTACCATCACTATGAATTACCACCAGTACACAAAACAGTATTATCTATCAACTTAAAAGAAATGGGAGTTGGAGGCGATGATTCTTGGGGGGCTCGTCCAGAAGAATGCTTCGAAATTCCAGCAAACCAAAACTATGAATTTAGCTTTGTCATTGAAGCGGCAAAATAATTTTAAATATCACATACTTAAAACATACAAAAAATGTGCGATCTCATTTTTAGATTGCACATTTTTTCTTTATACAGTTATTCACACACTCAATTGATTTGTACATGAAAATATGATTGAGGATTGTTATCTATCAAGAATTGGGATGGTCGCAGAAGTTTGCGATACGTTTTCTTTGAACGAGTCGTTATTATAAGGAATATGATTTTATTAGAAGATGGCAGTTATGTGTCAGAAAGGATTGTGATTTTGATGAGAATGTATCAGGTTCAATTTCATTCGATTGAAGATGTTAAAGCGTTTGTTAATATTGCGAACCACTATGGCTATGAAATTCAATTGCAACGAGATGCATATCAAGTAGATGCTAAATCGATTTTAGGGGTATTAAGTTTAGGTATTGGAGTACCTATGACTGTTCGTGCACATACGTTGAATGCTTCGGTATTAAAGGGTGAGTTAACACCTTACTTAATTTAAGATGTTACTGTTAATAGACATTTTTAGACAAATGAAGTGCTCATTAAAAGGGACATGTGTTAAACATGTCTTTTTTATTTTAGTAAGATGGGAATTTGTAAGATTGTTTGAAATGAAAAGATAAAACAGTTTATATTATTATTTTTTTTCGTAAATATTAAGCACAATATTATTAAAATATGCTAAAATGTAATCGTTACCATTATGAGTGAGAGAAATGATCACCGAAGGTAAAATGATAGGATAGATAGGAATTGATTGACAAATGTTTTCTGATAAGTGTAAAAAATCAATGCCGTTGTCTATCATGAGAAAAAGTTAAAGATTAGTAGTAAAATGAACTATTCAGTGAAGATTATTTAAATTGTGAGGGGGAAGTATTGAATGAAAAAAGTAATGTCAATCTTATTAGCAACTGGATTATCTGTAGCGGGATTAGTAGGGTGCAGTAATGATGCACCAAAAGATGAAAATAAGGTACAGTCAACAGATGATGGAAAAACAGTCGTTAAATTATGGTTAGATTATGATGAATATGCAGAGGCTTTAGAAGAGGCAGTTGAAGCAAAATACCCACAGTATGATATTCAGTGGGAGCATGTGGAGTCGACAGATACTCGTACAAAATTAGAGTTAGATGGTCCAGCGGGGGTAGGGCCAGATATCTTCATTCAGCCACACGATGGAATGGCTCAATCAATTCAATCACAAATCTTATTACCCTTAGGTGAGAAGTTAACAAGCCAAGTTCAGGAGCGTTTCATCGAGGGATCAGTACAAACAGTTGAGTTTGACGGAACGTATTATGGGGTTCCACTATCAACTGAATCAGTTGCATTTTTCTATAATAAAACATTATTAGATAAATATGGATTTGAAGTAGCGGAAACTTGGGATGAGATTAAAGCTCAAGGGGACGAATTTAATAATACAGCAGAAAATAAATTTATCATTCGAATGGAAACAGGAAATTCATATACGATGCATTTCTTCTTAACTGCATTTGGATATGAATTATTTGGACCAGATCATAATGATCCAGAAAAAATTAACTTTAATACTCAAGAGGTTATTGATGGATTAACTTATTATCAATCAATGAGACAATATTTAGATGTCCCTTACGCTGACTTAACAATAGATACTGTTGAAGTTGAATTTGCTAAAGGAACAGTTCCTTATATTATTGTTGGACCATGGGCGATTTCTGAAATTCAAAAAAATGCTGATTTTGAATGGGGAATTACAACTATTCCAACAATTAATGGTAATCAGCCTGTTACATTCTCAGGAAATATTATTGCGTGTATGAGCTCTTATACAAAAAATGCTGAAGCAGCTCGTGAAGTGTTAGAATTTATGGTTTCTGATGAAGGATTAGAAATTCTTTATAAAGTTCGTGGATCTATTCCGGCTTTAAAAGATCCAAGTGTTATCGATGGCCTTTCTGATGATCAGTATGTAATGGGGATCTTAGAACAAGCTCAGTTCTCTGAGGCAATGCCAAGTATTCCTGAAATGGCAAGCTTTTGGACACCAGCGGAAACATTATATCGTTCAGTTTGGGAAGGTTTAGCAACTCCTGAAGAAGCAGCAGCTAAAGCGTTAGAAGATTTTAATGCAGCATTAGAATTAACAAAATAATGAAGAAGAGGGCAACCGTCCTCTTTTTTCATGACTAAAAAACTGAGACTCTTACCATCGAGTCTCAGTTTTTCTCTATTTTAAAATTTTTACCCAATGATAGGGATCTTCAACTCGACCCCATTGAATGCCAGTTAATGTATCATATAATTTTTTAGTTAATTTTCCAGTTTTAAAATCATTGATTATTACTGTTTCATCTTTGTAATGAAGCTCTCCGATAGGTGAAATAACGGCTGCTGTCCCCGTTCCAAAAGCTTCTTTTAAAGCGCCAGTTCGTCCCGCTTCCATGAGTTCATCAATACTTAAATGACGTTCTTCAACAGTTACTCTCCAATCTTTTAAAAGAGTAATGATTGAATCACGAGTGACACCAGGTAAAATAGAACCTTCTAGTGGGGTCGTTACAACGGTGTCATTAATTAAAAACATAACATTCATTGTTCCCACTTCTTCAACGTATTTTCGGTGAACACCATCTAACCAAAGCACTTGGGTATAACCATTTTGTTCAGCTTTGACTTGAGCCGCGATACTTGCTGCATAGTTACCTCCGCATTTAGCAAAACCAGTTCCTCCTTTGACAGCTCGTACATATTCATCTTCAACCCAAATTTTTACTGGATTGACCCCTTCAGGATAGTAGTCACCGACAGGTGAAAGGATAACGACAAATTTATATTTTTTCGCAGGATGTAATCCAACTCCTGACTCTGTTGCAAAGCAGAATGGGCGAATATAAAGTGATGTTCTTGGTTCTTTTGGTACCCAGTCTTGTTCGTATTTGACGAGTTCTTCAATTCCCTTTAAAAATAAATCAACTGGAACAGGAGGCATACAAAGACGCTCATTTGATTTAATTAAGCGTTGTGCATTAATTTCTGGACGGAATAGGGCAATGCTCCCATCAGTATGTCGATAAGCCTTTAACCCTTCGAATGTTTCTTGGGCATAGTGTAAGACCATGCAAGCAGGATCCATTTCAATCGGTCCGTACGGTATGATTCGTCCATCGTGCCAACCGATTCCTTCCGTATAATCAATGACTAACATATGGTCAGAAAAATGACGACCAAATCCTAATTTTGTCTCAACTGGTTTTTCTTTTAATTGTTTTGCGCGTTCGATTTTAAATTCCATGCACATTTCTCCCTTCTATTAGTTAGGTGGTTATACCTTTTTTAGAGGAGGATGACAAGATTAAAATTCATTTAGTCTGCAATATTTTCAACACCCTTGTACATAAAATAGATTTCATGATCATGGAATTTATTTTTATGATAGAAATCAGCGACAATCAGATTATTTGTCATTAAAGTTAACCCAGCCAATTTTTGTTCTTTTGAATATTTAGTCATATATTTGAGTAACTTTGAACCGTATCCCCGTTGTTGTGAGTCTGGATCAATAAAGAATTCATCAATAAAGAGCTCATCTTTATACCACCATGTTCGTTCATGGCAAAGTGCAGCCCCAATTAGTTCTTCCTCATCATTTAAAAGAAGAAATCCAACAAAGCGTGGAATCTGACTTAATTCTGCAATATATTTTTTTGATTTTATTTCTGACCAATGACATCCCCATTGCTCATTGTTATAAACCTTTTGTAAAAGTTCTGCGCATTCCTCTAAATACTCGGCCTCATAATAAGCAATTCGCATTTATAGTCCCTCCCTTCTTCTGTCTATTGCTAACATATGAGATAAAGAGATGAATTATTAACTATATAGAAGTAGAAATGTACTTTACAATTCTATATCAGTCTTAGTTGGTTATTCCCTTTGATACGTAGGCATTCTGTAGTCCAGAGGTTCCTAGCATTTTCGAAGAAAATGTCTCTTCAACTGCTAGGGCTTGGGTCACCTAGCGATTTCTGAAAGAAATCTAATCCTCAACTGCTAGGGCTTGGGTCACCTAGCGATTTCTGAAAGAAATCTAATCCTCAACTGCTAGGGCTTGGGTCACCTAGCGATTTCTGAAAGAAATCTAATCCTCAACTGCTAGGGCTTGGGTCACCTAGCGATTTCTGAAAGAAATCTAATCCTCAACTGCTAGGGCTTGGGTCACCTAGCGATTTCTGAAAGAAATCTAATCCTCAACTGCTAGGGCTTGGGTCACCTAGCGATTTCTGAAAGAAATCTAATCCTCAACTGCTAGGGCTTGGGTCACCTAGTGATTTCTGAAAGAAATCTATTCTTCAACTGCTAGGGCTTGGGTCACCTAGTGATTTCTGAAAGAAATCTAATCCTCAACTGCTAGGGCTTTAGTTTTTAAGATGTAAAAAACTTATCTGGACTTATATATTTACTAGGTGAAACAGTCAACATGTAAGATTAAGTGGACTTTGATGAATGGAGTAAAAAGTGCATAGTAAAAGGGCTGTCTCATGTTGAGGCAGCCCTTTTGGGTTATTTTGTGAATGTGAATGTTGTGCTTTGTGAGTAAGCTTCACCTGGTTTTAAGAGTTGTGATTCAAAATCAAATGGGACCAAGTGTGTTTCAAAACAAGCGCCTAAATGGCGTTCTCCGTGACGGCCATTTTCAAAGACTAAATCTTCAGTTAAGAAGTTACCAGCGTAAAATTGCATAGAAGGCGATGTTGTTGAAACTTTTAATGTACGATTTGATGTTAAATCTTTAAATGTTACGACATCTTTCGTATCCGATAATAGGTATAGGTGATCGTATCCCGATGCTTTTTCGAATAATGGTAATACTTCTTTTGTTTCAGGATTGACGATAGTCGGTGTATTGAAATCGAATAATGTGTTAGAAACAGGGATTAACTTTTCAGTAAACGATAAGTTATCATCGATTTCAGCGATATAATCTGCTTTAATTTGAAGTTCGTGATTATAAATGTTTGTGCTTAGATTACCAGATAGGTTAAAGTAAGCATGCTGTGTTAAGTTTACAATGGTATCTTGATCCGTTGTTGCCTCGTAAGACACGATGAAACTGTTCTGTTCTAATGTATAGCGAACTTTGACACTTAAGTTTCCGGGGAAGCCTTCTGCTTGATGTGGAAGAACCGTTGTTAACTCGTATCCTGAATCAACTTCAGTAACTTCAAAATCAGCATAAGTTAAGCACTGTGCCCCACCGTGTAAGTTATTTGGTCCATTGTTTAAATCTAATTGATAAGTTTGCCCATTAATCGTAAATTGCCCATTTTTAATTCGATTTGAAGTGCGTCCAATAATGGCATTTAAGTAGCATCCATTATTAAAGTAGCTTTCGATATGATCGTAGTTTAAGACTAAGTTTTGTTCATATTGGTCCTCAGCCATTGCAATTTTAGTGAGCACTCCACCGATGTTTAAAAATCGAACTTCTAATGCTTCATTTTTCATGCTGTATTCAATGACATTAACACCATTGAATGTCCCTTTTTCTAATTTTTTGTAAGTAACCATTTAAAATTTCCCCCTCATCTGATGGTTATAAACTACTTGCTCGCTTAATTAATCGTGTTGGAATGGTAACCTTTTTAGCAATTTCACGATCGTTATTAATACGTTCTACAAGTAAATCTAGTGCAGTTTCACCCATGTGTTTTGTATTCATATCAATTGTTGTTAATGATGGAATGGTATATTGTGATAATGAGATATTATCGTAACTAATGATTGAAACAACATCAGGCACTTTAATATTATTTTCGTTTAATGCTTTTAAGCAGCCAATAGCCATGGCATCTGAAGCGACGATATAAGCATCTAATAATTTTCCTTGTTTAATAATCTCCGACATAATTTCATATCCTGAATCTGCCGTGAAAGCCCCCAAATAAACATTGTTCTGATTGAATGATTTAAGCTTAGACATTTGATTAATGTAAGTTGTTAAACGAATATCTAATAATTCTTGTCCA
This sequence comes from Turicibacter bilis, assembly GCF_024499055.1. Lineage (NCBI taxonomy): Bacteria > Bacillati > Bacillota > Erysipelotrichia > Erysipelotrichales > Turicibacteraceae > Turicibacter > Turicibacter bilis. The sequence goes on from NZ_CP071249.1 coordinate 2,527,752, forward strand.
TCTAATGTTTTTTCAATTCCACAGATGAAACCAATTTTTTTCAGTTCTAAATCAAGTAAATAAGAAATGATATCTTTCGTGGCCTCTTTTAAATCGGCCATTACGACATCAATGTTGTAATGTTTAGAGTAACAATCCACTAAAACAAGGTGTTGGTTTAGTGTGTGAAGCGTTTGAATTTCCTCTTCACTGTACTTTCCTAATGCGATTAATCCATCTAAATTCATCGCTGAGATATCATCAAATGATTTCATAGGTAAGTAGATTTTTTGTAAGTTGATATTATGTAATTGGCAATGATTTTCGATAGCTAAACGAATGGACATGTAGTAAGGGTCAGTAATTTCCTCAGCCACTGAGTACCAATAAACAAGTCCAATTGTTAAGGTTATATTTTTTTTGCTTGATTTATTACGTTTGCTTAATGGAACGTAATTTAATTTCTCAGCTGTTGCCATAATTTTTAATCTTGTTTCATCCGATACGTTGAAATTTTTATCTTGGTTTAATACACGTGAAACTGTTGTAATTGAAAAACCAGTTAAATCGGCAATATCTTTAATTTTAGCCATTTGTGATAGCCTCCCTTCGTAAAAAAATGAATGCGTTCATCATTGTTTCGTTTATTATTTTATCATTAAGTTTCATAAAATAAAACAGCATCAACTCAACAAATTCTGAAAAATGTAAGGGTTTTAAGAAAGTTCTATTGATTTTTTTACTAAAAAAGTATAGAATTTTAGTATAGCGATCAGATGAGAGTCAATCAGAGAATGAATAAACATAGAGAGGAAGATTAAAGAATGAATATTGAAAATTTAAAATCAGCATTTGAAAAGGTATTTGGGGAAAATGAAAATACAAAATTATTTTTCTCACCGGGACGTGTTAACTTAATTGGGGAACATATTGATTATAACGGGGGATGTGTTTTCCCATCTGCGATTACTTACGGAACATATGCCGTTGTTGCACCTCGTGAAGATCAAAAAGTACGCTTATACTCAGGGAACTTTGAGGACCGAGGAATCATCGAGTTCGATTTAACTGATTTATCACATGCAGATGATGAGCACTGGAGTGTTTATGTCAAAGGTGTGATGGTGCAATTTAAAGAAGTAGGATTTGAAATTCCAACTGGATTTGATGCATATGTTTACGGAACCATTCCAAACGGTTCAGGACTATCATCATCAGCTTCGCTCGAATTACTAGTTTCTCAAATTTTAAAAGAATTACATGGATATGACATTTCAATGATCGATATGGTGAAATTATCTCAAAAAGCTGAGAACGTTTATGTTGGGGTGAACTGTGGAATCATGGATCAGTTTGCTATCGGAATGGGGAAAAAAGATTACGCGATTAAGTTAAATACCAATGATTTAAGCTATGAGTATGCAAAGGCAAATTTAGGAGAACATTCTATTTTAATCATGAATACGAATAAAAAACGCGAGTTAGCGGATTCAAAATATAATGAGCGTCGTCAAGAATGTGACGCGGCATTAGAGTTATTAAAAACAGTAGTAGATATTAACTTCTTATGTGATTTAACAGTTGCTGAATTTGATCGTGTATCAAATGTGATAAATAAAGATGTTTTATATCGCCGTGCTAAACATGCTGTTACTGAAAATGAACGTGTAAAATTAGCGATTGAAGTATTAGCAAGTGGAGATGTACATCGATTTGGAAAATTATTAAATGAATCACATAAATCATTACGTGATGATTATGAGGTTACAGGTAAAGAGTTAGATACAATTGTTGAATTAGCGTGGGCGCAAGAGGGTGTATTAGGAGCACGTATGACGGGTGCTGGATTTGGTGGATGTGCCATTGCGTTAGTTCGAAATGATGCAGTAGAAGCGGTTAAAGAAGCAATCGCTAAGGGATATAAAGAAGCAATCGGTTATGATGCTGAGTTATATGTAGCAACGATTGGAGACGGAACAAAAACATTAGCTTAGTTGACATAAGGGGAGAGTAGAGCATGAATATCAATTATGAAATTAATCGTTTAATCAGTTTTGGATTACAGCATCACATGATTGAAGAGGCAGATTTATTATACGCTGCCAATAAAATCATTGATATTTTAAGAGTTCCATCGTTTGAATATGAAGCGGTGGAACTACCATCAATGGAAAACCCAAGTGAAATTTTAGGGGCTATCTTAGATTATGCAGCATCAAATGGAGTGCTTGAGTGTGACAGCGTGGATCATCGTGATTTATTAGATACTAAAATCATGGATTGTTTAATGCCACGTCCATCTGAAGTGATTAAAACATTTAACAATCTTCATGCTCAAAATCCAGAAGAAGCAACAAAGTATTATTATGATTTAAGCAAAGCTTCAAACTATATTCGCGTCAGCCGTGTAGCTAAAAACTTAAGCTGGAAAACAACAACCCTATACGGGGATTTAGATATTACGATTAACTTGTCAAAGCCTGAAAAAGATCCAAAAGCCATCGCTTTGGCAAAAAGCTTACCAAGTTCAAACTATCCAAAATGTTTATTGTGTAAAGAAAACGTTGGTTATGCTGGAACATTAAATCATCCAGCTCGCCAAAACCATCGTATTATTCCATTAGAATTAACGAATGAAGAATGGTTCTTACAATACTCACCATATGTTTACTACAATGAACATTGCATCGTTTTAAAAGGTGCTCATGAACCAATGAAAATTTCTCGTTTAACATTTGAGCGTTTATTACAATTTGTTGATCAATTTAAACACTACTTCCTAGGTTCAAATGCGGATTTACCGATTGTTGGAGGATCGATTTTAACACATGATCACTTCCAAGGGGGAGCTTATCAGTTCGCAATGGAAACAGCACCGATTTTAAAAACATTAAATGTTTTAAACTTTAAAGATGTTGAAGTTGGATTTGTTAATTGGCCATTAAGTGTCTTACGTTTAAAAGGTGAAAATCGTGAGCGCCTTGTTGAACTAGGAGAAATCATTCTAAACACATGGCGTGAGTACAGTGATGAGGCATTAGGTATTTTTGCCCACACAGATGGGGTGCCTCATAATACGATTACACCAATCGCACGTTTTAAAAACGGAAAATACGAGTTAGATTTAGTGTTACGAAATAACCGTACATCAGACGAGCATCCAGATGGAATTTATCATCCACATGCTCACTTACATCATTTAAAGAAAGAGAACATAGGTTTAATTGAGGTCATGGGATTAGCTGTTTTACCAGGTCGTCTTAAAGACGAGTTAGAAGTAGTGAAACAAGCGCTAGTTGCTCGTGATGCGAATATGTTAGAGGAAGCAGGACTTGAAAAGCATCTTCCTTGGTTAAATGAAATGCTAACACGCTACGAATCAGTAGCATCTGATGAAGCTATGTCTGTTATTGAAACTGAAGTTGGACAAAAATTTGTTGAAATTTTAGAGTGTTGTGGTGTATATAAATTAACAGATGAAGGATTAGAAGGTATTCAACGTTTTATTAATACTATCAATCGTTCATTATAAGGAGGAAGAGAAATGAAGGTTTTAGTAACAGGTGGAGCAGGGTATATTGGATCTCATGCTGTATATGCTTTAATTGAACAAGGACATGAAGTTGTTGTTGTTGATAATTTAGTCACAGGACATCGTCAAGATGTTCATAAAGATGCAACTTTCTATCATGGAAGTATTGCAGATTATCGTTTTATGACAGAAGTGTTACGTAAAGAAAAGGTAGATGGAGTCATTCATTTTGCGGCTTATTCATTAGTTGGTGAAAGTATGACAAATCCTTATAAATATTATGATAATAATATGAGCGGAACTAATGTTTTATTAAAAGCGATGGTTGACTGTGGCGTTAATAACATCGTCTTCTCATCAACAGCGGCAACATATGGAGAGGCACAAAATATTCCAATTTTAGAAACGGATCCAACAAATCCAACAAATGTTTATGGAGAAACAAAATTAGCGATGGAGCGTATGATTAACTGGTATCATAAAGCTCACGGGGCAAACTATGTGTCATTACGTTATTTTAACGTAGCGGGAGCTCATCCATCGGGGGTAATCGGTGAGAAACATGATCCAGAAACTCACTTAATTCCAATCATTTTACAAGTTGCATCAGGACGACGCGAAGCAATTAATGTCTTCGGAGATGATTATGACACAGCAGATGGAACTTGTATTCGTGACTACATCCACGTTTGTGATTTAGCAGAGGCACATATTTTAGCGATGCAATATTTAGTTAACGGTGGAGCTAGTACCATTTGTAACTTAGGAAATGGAGAAGGATTCAGTGTTCTTGAAATGATTGAAGCGGCACGTGAAGTAACGAAGCATCCAATTCCGGCAATTATCTCACCGCGTCGTGCAGGTGACCCAGCTAAATTAATCGCATCTAGTGCAAAAGCACAAGAAATTTTAGGATGGACACCAAAACATCCAGCTGTTAAAGATATGATTGCAAGTGCTTGGGCAGTTGAAAAACAAAAAATGAAACAATAGAAAAGTCATTCGATAGCATCCATTATTGGGTGCTATTTTTGTTTATATAAGTCCAGATAAGTTTTTTACATCGTAAAAACTTTTAGATCCCTACTAGCAGTGGATACATTTTCTTCGAAAATGGCAGGTGTGGCCCCTGGACTATAGTCTGCATTTCACGGCATAACTATCAAACATTTAGAGTGTTGTAGCCAATGTAGATTTTATTTCTGTTTGTATATAGGTAAAATTTTATTTTCATCAAGATGTTGACCTTGGCTTCATTAAAACTAAAATAAGGAGTCAAATTTTTGAGGTGTAAAAATCATCGCTACTACTATGGATGGTTCTTGTAAAATAATAAATTTTAGCGAAAAACTTAGAAAACATTTACAAAATATTTTACTATGATATAATTTATATTAAGCGCTTTCATAAATGGAGGGGGATATTATATGGATAAATTATTTTTTAAATTATTTGTAACTGTTTCTATTTTACTAGTATTTTTATTTTCTACATCAGTCAGTTCTAATGCTCAATCTGAGAAAGATTCTGAGGTAGTACATTCAGGTATTAACGTTGAAAAAGTGACAGGGATTTCAGATGAGACTATTCGAGGGGTTGATGTTTCAAGTGTCATCTCATTAGAGAATAGTGGTGTGAAGTTTTTTAATTTTGAGGGGGAAGAACAAGATATATTTAAAACATTAGCTGAATCAGGTGTGAATTATATTAGGGTTAGAGTATGGAATAATCCATATGATAGTGAAGGAAATGGTTATGGTGGCGGAAATAATGATATTGATACAGCTGTTGAGATTGGAAAGCGTGCCACTCAATATGGAATGAAGTTATTAGTTGATTTCCATTACTCTGATTTCTGGGCAGATCCTGCGAAACAACAAGCGCCGAAAGAATGGCAAGGATATAGTTTAAATGAAAAGCAAGAGGCTATTTATCAGTTTACAAAAGAGAGCTTACAAAAATTAATTGATGCGGGTATCGATGTAGGAATGGTTCAGATTGGGAATGAAACGGGTTATAGTTTCGTCGGCTGCTCGACATGGGATGAGAAATATGAAAAAGTTTCATTTTGGGATATTGCCCAACTAATGAATGCAGGAAGTCGAGCGGTTCGTGAGATTGATGAAACTATTTTAGTAGCTGTGCATATGACAAATCCTGAAAGAGGTTATGAATGGATTTCAAAAGACTTACATGATAATGGGGTTGATTATGATGTTTTTGCAACTTCATATTATCCGTATTGGCATGGAACATTAGAGAATTTAACAAGTCAACTACAACAGATTGCAGATACTTATGGTAAAAAAGTCATGGTTGCTGAAACTTCATATGTTAATACCTTTGAAGATGGTGATGGACATCCTAATACAGTCTCTGAGAGTGAACCTGTATTGGCTTATGAAGCATCCGTTCAAGGGCAAGCGGAACATGTTAGAAATGTGTTTCAAGCTGTTAGTAATGTTGGAGATGCAGGGTTAGGCGTTTTTTATTGGGAACCGGCGTGGATTCCAGTTGGGCCTAGTGAACAGAAAGAAGCCAATCAATTATTATGGGAGCAATATGGATCGGGTTGGGCTTCAAGTTATGCAAGTGAATATGATCCAGAGGATGCTGGTAAATGGTATGGTGGAAGTGCAGTTGATAATGAAGGTTTATTCGATTTTGAGGGTAAGCCATTAGAATCATTGAATGTTTTTAAATATATCTTTACTGGAGCAACTACTGAGCAGACAGGAGAAGAAGAAGGAGATAAAGAAGAACCAAATGAGTCTACACCAGCCCCTGAAGAAGATAAGGATGAGCCAAGTCAACCAGAAACAGGAGGAGAGGTATTTAATTTAGTTGTTTATTTGGGAGATAATAAATTACAATTAGATAAAAATGGAAAAGGGTATAGTGTATCAAATATTAAGTCTGAAGTAAAAACTGTACACTTTAATGTATCCCAAACGCCTATAACTAATATAGAAGATACTCTTACTGTGAATTTAACATGGCCTCAAAATGCAACGCTTCTTAAGGTTAATGGTAAAATATTGACGAATGAAGAATTAATTTTTGATTTAAATGATGTGGAAAATATCTTTAAAGTAGAGGTTTATAATGGAGAAATATTAGAAGAGACGTATAATATTACTGTTAACAAGGCTAAGGTGGCTACTCCAGTAGTAGATAAGATGAATCAAGAAGAAGCAGAAGATGTATCACAACAAAAGCCAAATGAAAGTGAAGGAAGTAAGGAGCCAGTAGATAAACCTGAAACAGGATTTGTTGGAATAACTTTATTAGTTGGAGCTTTATTCATCGGGTTAGGAAGTGTAGCCGTTGGATTAGATAGATACTGCATAAAATAGTAAATTAAAAAGTGAACTAGCATTAAGTTGAGCTGTTTAGCTTGTGTTTAGTTTACTTTTTTTATTGCTTTTTATTAAAGATAACCCTCTAATATAAATGCCTCAATTTTGTTAAATTTTATATATTTTACACAAAAAGTGTGATAAATGTCATATAATTTATATAAATGGACAATGTATGTCCAGGTAAAATGATATAATGTTGAGGAAATGGTATAATGATGTATAAAGAGAAAGATCACAGAGTTCATCGGATTTTATCTATTTATGAGCGTTTAGTAAAGGGAAAGGTATTAAATAAAGAACAATTAGCTCTTGAGTTTGGTGTAAATAATAAGTCAATCCAACGAGATATTGAGCAAATCAAATTCTATTTAGCAAATCAGCCTGAATATGCAAGTTTAGAGTTAAAATATAGCCGTAAATATCGTGGTTATCAGCTACTAGGAAGCGAGAATCAAAACTTGAAACGAGAAGGTTTGTTAGCGATGGTAAAGATTTTATTAGCGAGTCGAGCTTTTAACGAGAAAGAAATGAATTATTTAATTAATACATTACTGAATCAGCTAGAGTTATCGGATCGTAAATTGATTAAAGAGCTCATTGGAAACGAATTATTTAATTATGTTCCATTAAAACATAATCGCGATGTATTAGATAAAGTTTGGGAGTTAAGTGAGATTATTCATAATCGACAGATTATAGAAGTCTCATATATTCGAGGAGACCATAAACGATTACGTCGGCACTTAAAACCAGTAAGTATCATGTTTTCAGATTTTTACTTTTATTTAATTGCCTATATGGAAGAAACGAAATATGATTTATATAGTAGTGAAACACTAAATAATAATTATTTGCGAGTCTTTCGAGTTGATCGATTTGAAAATTATCGTGTAATAAATCGTCAATTTTACTTGCCTTATTCTAACCGATTTGAAGAAGGAGAGTTTAGAAAAAGAATACAGTTTATGTTTCTTGGCGAGTTAATTAAATTAAAGTTTGAATTTTATGGTTCCAAAATTGAACCTGTACTTGATCGTTTACCAACAGATACCATTTTAGAACAAGACTTTGATAAATATGTAATTGAGGCTGAAGTATATGGTAAAGGGATTGTCATGTGGTTATTCAGCCAATCAAGTAATATCAAAGTATTATCACCACCTAGTTTAGTGGAAGAAATGAAAGATGAACTTAGACGTTTATCAAGCATGTACAACCTTTAGGGTGTCATGTTATTTGGGGTTTTATATCGGCGTGGGAATCGATATAAAATAAATTATGGGTAATGTTTTGATTCAATTGTTTCGTTTTTTTAGTGTTGTGGGTTATAAATTTGGGAGATTTATAATCAATGTCAATACAAGATGGGTATTTATTTAGGGTAAATTATTAAGATTAGAGTGATGCGAGAGAGTTTAATTAGCGGGGAAAGTATAAAGTAATAAGGGGTTATTACTTTAATAATGGAAAAATAATTTTTAAATTTTTATTATTTACTTTATGATAGTTTATAAGTTTGAAATGAAGTTTTATATCGGGAAAGCTTCATTAAGCGATTGCTTCTAATTGGGAGGAAGTAGTCGCTTTTTTATTTAGGTATTGTGTTAGCATTATTTGATGAAATTGAATGATATTCTTTTTACTTGGAGAGGATTTCAATCGAATACCATCAAAAAGACACATCTTTTATGTTGAAACCGCATTCAGCATATGGTAAATTAATCTTTGTGACTCACAAGCTCTAATGATAGAGTTATCGTTTCATTCTGAGGGGGATGAAGCAATTGTGATTACACGAAAGGAATGTATTAACTTTTTTTGAAAAATAGGTGATTAATCACTACTTTGTCACCATCACTTGCTTTTGGCGGCAACTTTATTATTAAAAACTTCAATGTGTTGGAGATCTAAAATGTAAAACCACCCATGAAAAAATGGGTGGTTTTATTTATGTGAGAAGATAATCTTTTTTTGATTCAGTGATGACTTCTGAATCTGAAAAGCTATAACCTTGCAACAAATTCATGTGAGAAAATAATTGGAATAGATAAAGGTCACTCATGAGTTCTGTTTTGGAATGTTTTCCATTCATTTCGATGAGTTGAATAGTAGCTGTTGGGTCTTCATCATAATTGGTCTCAACATGAGCAATAAGTTCAATGGAAGGAGCTGGGTGTTTGCTCATGTATCGAATCATACGTTCAATTTCTGCAATGGTTTGATGAAGGTTTAATTGTTTCAAGGTTACTAAAACATTTGGGTCTAGAATATCTTCATACTCAAGTTCATAGATCAGACGCCCTAATTCATGAATGACAAAGAAGAGGTAATAAATGTCGACTCCATTTCCACTAAAGTCAATAGAGCCTTCATGACGCTTATAAGTAATATAATACTCTTTAGTCATAGAAAAATCCCCCTTTTATTTCTTGTCTTACCTATAGTTTATTCAACAAGAAGGGAGAATTTGACGAAATTGTATCATTATTGACTAAAAGATTCGAAGAAATAAGAAGAGATATTTTCATGATTTTTATTATAAAATGAACAATAAATGGTATCTGGAAATTCTCCATTTAAAGGATAAACCTTTATAAAATAAAGCTCTTGTGATAAATCTTCAATAAAGGTTTCATTGTTTAATGATATTTTTAACGTACTTGCTCGTAAGTCTTCATTGATTCCCCAAACGAGGAAATAATCTGATGTTTGATAGGTCTGACATCGGTTCACATAGGCCCCACTTGAAGTGGTGTGCCCCCCAGAAAAGTTATATCGCCAAAACAAAAGAGTATTGGGCTCATACCAGGCGATATCTAATTGATCTGTTGCTAAGTCATGATAGAGGATAAATTCCATTTCATTCACGCGAATTTGATCCACTATCTCAATCTTGTGAGTTAAGCGGGATTGTAAATGTTTTGGAATCGATGAAGGATGAGTTGTCGTCAGATAAATCGCCAATAAATCGGCGATAAGAAAAAGCACTAAGGCAAGCATGAGCTGACGCTTCAGTTTTTTAAACATAAATCCTCCAATAAATTACGTCGTCTATAAACTGTATGCACATAGCAGAGGCTTTATCATTTATATGATTGGTAAAATTAAAACGTGGTATAATAAGTGAAACGGTTTCTTTTATTAAAGGAGAGGGTGAAATGGACTTAATACTAGCAATTGATCAAGGGACGACAAGTACAAGGGCGATTGTCTTTAATAAACAAGGTCAGGTTATTGAACAGTCACAACGTGAGATTACTTGTTTATATCCAACATCGGGATGGGTGGAGCAAGATGCGAATGAGATTTGGATTTCTACATTATCTGTTTTAAATAGCGTCTTATTATCCCCTAAAATTGATGTTCAGGATATTAAAGGAATTGGGATTACAAATCAACGTGAAACAACAATTTTATGGGATAAAAAAACAGGGCGCCCACTTTATCATGCAATTGTCTGGCAATCGAGACAGACAGAATCCATTTGTGAAAACTGGAAAGCTCAAGGGCTAGAAGCTATCGTTAAAGAAAAGACAGGGCTTTTAATTGATCCTTACTTTTCTGCGTCAAAAATTCGCTTTTTACTAGATCATGTTCCAGGAATTCAAGAGAAAGTGGCGAAAGGTGAGGTGTTATTTGGGACGGTGGATAGTTACTTAGTTTGGAAGCTATCAGGGGGAAAAACACATATTACAGATGTGACGAATGCTTCACGTACATTACTATTTAATATTCATACAGGAACATGGGATGAGGAATTACTAGAGCTATTCAGTATTCCAAAGAGTATCTTACCTGAAGTGAGACAAACTTCAGAAGTCTATACGTATACGATGGATTATATGACAGGGATCCCGCTACCCATTGCTGCAGTTTGTGGTGACCAACAGGCAGCTTTATTTGGTCAGAATTGCTTTTATAAAGGTGATGTTAAAAACACATATGGAACGGGATGTTTCGTCTTAATGAATACAGGAACTGAGCCAGTTCTTTCAAGCCACGGCTTACTAACAACGATTGCTTGGAAAATTAATAATGAAATACATTATGCCTTAGAAGGGAGCGTCTTTATTGGTGGGAGCGCGATTCAATGGTTGCGCGATGGACTTCGCATAATTAAACATGCTAAGGATTCGGAAGACTATGCAAATCGTGTAACAGATTGCGGTGGTGTATATGTTGTCCCAGCCTTTGTTGGGCTAGGAACGCCCTATTGTGATAGTGATGTTCGTGGTGGTGTGTTTGGTTTAAGCCGAGGAACAAGCAAAGAACATTTTATTCGTGCGACGCTTGAAGCGATTGCGTATCAAAGTAAAGATGTGATTACCGCGATGGAAGAAGATTTAGGGCACTCGATGAATGTTTTAAAAGTAGACGGTGGTGCTGCTAAAAATGGCTTTTTAATGCAATTCCAAAGTGATATTTTAGGAGTTGATGTATCTGTTCCGATGACAACAGAAACAACCGCCTTAGGTGTCGCCTATTTAGCAGGGCTTGCAACGGGTGTTTATAAAAGTATGGATGAGATCGCTTCTTATTGGCAATCGAATCAACAATATAAAGCCACAATTACAGAAGAACAACGAGAAACATTGTATGGAGGATGGAAAAAAGCCATTGCAGCGGTACGTATTTTCAAATCATAAGAGAACTTAATTAATACGTTGAATGATTAAAAATGATTGCTTCTTATATCGTCATAATAAAAGTAAAAGAGTAGTTATTAATTATAGTAAAATTTATTTAGCTTTATCGTACGGAATAAGAAGGGAGTGAAAGTGATGATTGGTCAGAAAGTTACTGTGATGATGGATCGTCCACTCGGATCAAAACATCCGAAACATGGGTTCATTTATCCGTTGAATTATGGCTATATTCCAGATACTGTAGCGGGTGATGGCGAAGAAGTAGATGCTTATGTTATCGGAGAGTTTGAACCATTAGATAGATTTGAAGGTTATGTCGTGGCGATTATTCATCGACAAGATGATGTGGAAGATAAGTTAGTTGTTTGTCGCGATCGGTATCGATATAATGAATCACAGATTAAGGCTTTAGTTGAATTTCAAGAAAGATTTTTTCAATCGACAATTGAAATGAGTGATTAGATGGAAGTGACAATTAGACGAGTTGAATTTTATGAAATTAACCAAGTTGTTAGCTTTTTAATTGAGCAGTTTAAGGATATATTTTTAACTTTAAAAATAGAGGAAGAGGTATTAATTCAGTTATTTAGTACTGCGATGAGGTGTGAACAATGCTTTATTGCATTGTATAAAGAACAACTGGTAGGTGTATTGACTTATTCAACGAGGGAACATGCTTCATTTGAAGTGAGTCTAAAAGATGTTAGAAAGATGACAGGGTGGTCTAAATTTCTACGATTTTATTACAAGGTTATGAGAGACGCAGTTGTTGTGAATGATAATCAAATATATTTAAATTCATTAGTTATACATCCAAGCTTTCGTCGCCAAGGCATTGCGACACAATTAATAGAATATATTTTGGATGAAATAAAAGTAAGTGAATATCTTCTTGATGTGATGAAGACAAATCAGGAAGCATTAGCTTTATATAAGAAGTTAGGGTTTAAAGTTATTAAAAAACGATTTAACACACTAATCTTGAAATTAATGTAGAAATTTGAAGGGGATATTTTACAATAAATGACAAATGAAGCTTAATAAGTGTATTATAATAAAAGAGCAATAGGGGTGTGATTAGCAGTGAAAAAACTAGATTGATTGTGGTTGAGGTGATTCAGTGGCAATTGATTTAGTTTTTTTCTTTTTCTTAGAGTGTAGTTATTGGGTACATAGCTGTGAATCTTTTTTTAATTTCTTTACTGTTATTTTTTGAAAGATTTATGTATAATTTCTTCATGACAAAAGAAAGGGGGCGTCATAGTGTTAGGGACAGTTGTGAATGCAGGGGCGATTATTTTAGGGGGGAGTATCGGACTTGTATTAAAAAAAGGATTGCCTAAGCGATTTGGAAATCAAGTCATGAATGGGTTAGCACTATGTGTACTATATATTGGTATCAGTGGAACGCTACAAGCAAAAAATGTATTAATGCTTATTTTATCAATGGTAATTGGAACGTTAATTGGTGAGTTATTAGATTTAGATGAACGTGTGACTCAATTAGGAAATTGGCTAGAGAATAAGTTTAAAAGTAAGGATGAATATGTTTCAATTTCTGAAGGATTTGTGAGTGCAAGTTTATTGTTTTGTGTTGGAGCCATGGCGATTGTTGGCGCTTTACAAGATGGACTAAAAGGTGATACCTCGATGCTTTATACGAAAGCAATGTTAGATGGAATATCAGCGTTAATTTTTTCAACGAGTTTAGGAGTGGGAGTTATCTTATCAAGTGTTTTGGTTTTGATCTATCAAGGTGGAATCACCTTTCTTGCGAGTTTGATGGCTCCTTTTTTAACTGATATGGTGATTGCTGAAATGACGGGGGTTGGATCATTATTAATTATTGGACTTGCCTTGAATATGCTTCGAATGACGAATTTAAAATTAATGAACTTTGTTCCTGCAATTTTTATTCCCATTCTTTTATCTTTAATCATGTAGGGGTTAGTGACTTTTTGCACTTATCAATCAAAATGGTCAAAAAGTGACAAATGTTGTATATTGAACTCGTTATAATCGAAAGTGAAAATAAGTGGATGTTTCGTGATTAGGGATATTACCGAATGTATTTTTGTTGATCACGAGTTAGAGACAGAGCATATTATCTTTATTCTACGGTCTTGTTTTCAAGCAGCTAAATGATGATCGAAAGGAGATGCTAACGATCTTCTTGCGGGGAAATATAGTGTACTTGCAGATGACCTTAGTCTACCTGATGAGGTGATCAAATAATATCCTCATCCATATGAGACAGAGTAGGTGTTTATGTGAGATGTTTTAATTCAAAAAGGTATATAAATGCCATCAAGTGACGGATTAACTAGGAGTTGAGGTAGAAAAAGCCATTTTTTGTATACAAGTATTTCATACAAGACGTTGCTTGATGTATTTTCAATGGGCATATCCGAAAGCTAAAATTATGATTTGTCTGATTGAAATCCAACGAATTAATAAAGAGAGTTGGTTTAAAAATTCGGCTGATATTAAACGTGTAATGGGGGAATTGATGCAATTCCTGGTTATTATTTAAAAATAAGCGGTGAGATTTAATTAAAGATTGGAAGTGTACGAAATGGTTGATGATGTTTTTGGTGAAAAGCTATCTGGTCAAACGTATGTTGATCGAGAAGGGGTTTATGCCATTATTTTAAATGATAAAAATGAAGTGGCTACTATTCGTCTACCTCATGGTTATTTTTTACCAGGTGGTGGATTAGAAGGCACTGAAAGTAAAGAAGCTTGTTTACGTCGTGAATGCTTAGAAGAGCTTGGCTGGGAGATTGAAATTAATCAATTTGTTTGTAAGGCATCTAATTACTACTATTCGATGTATCGTGATCTTTATTTACATGCAACAGGACACTTTTATTTAGCGACGTATCTTGAACAAGTGGCACAGCCGATTGAACATGACCATGAATTAGTCTGGATGAGTTTAGAGGATTGTTTAAGTCAATTACATCTTGATCATCAAGCATGGGCAATTAAGCAAGTGACTCACTTATTGTAGGATGAGGTGACAAGTGCCTCGTCATAGAAGAAGACATTCTGTAACTCAGGATGTCTTTTTCTATGATTAAATTAGTGTTTTTTGTTTAAAATAGGAGATGAATAAAATTCTTACAAAAAAACAATAATTGAATGAATTAATATATGCTATAATAGTAGCAATATTTTGAAAAGGAGTGAGCTTTTATGTTAGACACTTTAAAATTTAGACGTCAAAAATTAGGGGCCAATATTAAAGATAACTCGTTATTAATTTTGTTTTCAGGAGATGCACCCGTGCGTTCAGGTGATCAATTTTATGAATATACACCACATCGTAACTTCTATTACTTAACGAACTTAGATCGTCCAAAAATGGCGTATGTCTTACGTAAATTTAATGGAGTTATGGAAGATTATTTATTCATTGAGACAGTTTCAGAAGTAGAAGAAAAATGGACTGGAAAACGAATGAGTAAAGAAGAAGCAACAGAAATTTCAGGAATTAAAAATGTCTTCCCTGAAAGTGAGTTACGCAACATGTTAGGTCGTTGGTTATTAAACGAAGGATTTGAAAATGCGTACTTTGACTTTGAACGTGGATCATATCATCATTCAGATACGATTCAAACTTTATTTGCCAAAGAATTAAAACGTCAATATCCATTTTTGCACGTACAAAATATTTATCACGATATTACCGCTTTACGTTTAATTAAATCAGAAGATGAGATTGCAAATATGCGTACAGCAATTGAAAAAACACGTTTAGGAATTGAGAGTTTAATGAGAAACTCAAAACCAGGAATGTATGAGTATCAATTAGAAGCATATTATAATTTCACGATTAAAACAGAAGGGGTTAAAAAGACATCGTTCCATACGATTGCAGCTTCTGGAGCTAATGCCACAGTTTTACATTATGATAAAAATGATTCAATCTGTCGCGATGGAGATTTAATTTTATTTGACTTAGGATGTGAGTGGAACTATTATTGTTCTGATATTTCACGTACATTCCCAATTAACGGGAAGTTTACAGATCGTCAGCGTGATGTTTATCAGGCTGTTTTAGATGCGCAGTTAGCAACTATTGAAATCATTAAGCCTGGAGTTTCTCTACAAGATGTTAATGAATTTGCTCGTAGAAAGTTAGCTGAAGGATGTAAGAAACTTGGGTTAATTGAAAAAGATGAAGAATTATCAAAATACTATTACCATGGAATCGGACACTATTTAGGATTAGATACACATGATGTTGGTGGACGTGGTGGTGTCTTACAACCAGGTATGGTTATTACAATTGAACCAGGATTATATATTGCTGAAGAAGGAATCGGAATCCGTATCGAAGATGATATATTAGTGACAAAAGATGGACACGAAAACTTATCAAAAGACATCATCAAATCGGTAGAAGACATTGAGAACTTCATGGGTTCTCAGCGCTAAGGGGTTCCCTGGCATTTTCGAAGAAAATGTATCCTCAATTGCTAGGGATTGAAACAATCTTCGATTGTCAGCTTAGCTATGGAGTCCTTGTCTTTTTCGAAAGAAAAGTATCCTCCACTAATGAGGTATCTCTGCTGGTAGGGTGATAGCTTATTACTAAAAAAGACATTAAAAGTAAACAAAAGGGAGACTCTTAAATGAGTGCTCCCTTTTTCTATCGAAAATGTCGGTAGGTGGATTGTTTTTTCTCATGAAAGACCATTTCAGCAAATTTAACGAATAGTTTGCTAAATGGTAGGAATAAGAATACAGTCGATAAATTGAAGAAAAGTTGTGCATTCGCAATTTGTCGTTCAGGTGTTGGACTAAAGGTTGCAGTGAAATCTATTAGATTGTCGATGAATGGTAAGAAGAGTAGTGTTCCCAGAAAATTAAAGGTAAAGTGAATGAGTGCTGCCTGCTTTCCGGCTGTATTACCACTTAAGCTAGATAGTATAGCTGTCATACATGTTCCAATTTCATGGCCAAAAAGAATAGGAATGGCTGTATAAAGAGTGATTGCTCTGGTAGAAGCGAGTGAGATGAGAATGGCTGTTGAAGCTGAGGAACTTTGAATTAAGAAGGTAATGGACATTCCCAGAAGAATACACAGAAGAGGTTTACCTTGAACATTAAAAATGAGTCGTTGGAAAAGGCCAGAAGAGACGATAGGGCTCATTGATGATTTAACGATTCCAAGCCCGAGAAATAACATCCCAAAACTAAATAAAAAATGCCCGATATGATGAATGTTTTTCTTGGTAGAAAAGAGCATTAGGGTAGCTCCTAAAAAAATAAAGTAAGGAATAAAATCCGTTAAATTAAGTGTAATCAATTGCGTAGTTACCGTTGTTCCAATGTTAGCTCCCATAATGACTCCGGTTGCTTGTAATAAAGTCATTAATCCTGTATCCACTAGCCCAACGACTAACACAGTAATTGCTGAACTGCTTTGAACGAGTGCGGTAAAGATGCAACCAATAAATGCTCCTTTATAAGGAGAAGTAATGGTGGTAGAAACTGTTTCTTTTAATTTATTGCCAGCTAATGATTTCAAGGCATTGCTCATTTGTCGCATTCCATATAAAAAGAGAGCAAGACCGCAAAATAAGCTAAGGATGATCGGTAGTACAGTCATTATTTTCACTCCTATTGATGTTAGTATCTCTAGATTGTACGTTCCCTCTTTAAAATTTAGTCCATAAATTCTTCGATGGAAATGAATAAACTGTCCATTTTAAAGCCATAATAAGTCAGTTTATTTAATAGAAAGGGATGTGGCGAAGATGAATCATATTTTATTCAAAGTTGTAGAGATAGAGGAAAGATTAAGAACGACTCTAGAAATAGGAGGCCCAATTGATCGAATAGTTAGTGAGGCTCAACTAAAAACGTTAGACTTTTTTAAATACCATCCTATTCGTAATCAAGAAGAGGCAAATGAATTATTACGATTAATGGACTTAGTATTTGGTCTTAAATAAAAATAAAAAAACAAGTTAGGACATTCATCCTAACTTGTTTTTTTGTGGATAATATAAATTATTTTGTCATATTATTATCTAAACTTAAAACATATTCAGCGATATTGATTGAATGATCACCAATACGTTCAAAGTTTGAAATAGCATCTAAGAATACAGCACCACTATGAGCATTACATTTGTTTTGGCTTAAGCGTTGGATGTGTTTATCACGTAATAACTCTTCTAAGCGATCGATATTTTCTTCAAAAATCATTGTGTCATTTGCTTTTTGACGATTATTATTTTTGTAGCTTGCATAAGATGAATTAATCGATTCGATTGTATAGTTATACATTAATCTTAACTCTTCTAATGCATCACTTGTAAATGTTAATTTACTTGTTGAAACTTCTTCGGCTAATTCAGCGATATTTTTACTATGATCTCCAATACGCTCAATATCACTTATGATTTTAATCATTGATGCGATACGATTAGTATCAACTTCTGTAATATCATGAGAAGAAATTGACACTAAGAATGTAGATAATTCACGTTCTAAGCGATTAATCTCTGATTCATTTTTAAAGATTTTTTTGAGATTTGTTACTTTACCATCAATTAAAGCATTTGTTGAAAGTGTTAAGTTTTCTTTTGCTAAATCATACATTGTTAAACTTTCTTGGAATGCTTGCTCGAATGCAATCGCAGGTGTTTCAAGGAAACGACGATCTAAACGATTAATCGTTGGTTTTTCACCTTCTTTATCTTTAAGAGCTAAGTTAGCTAATTTAACAAACACACCAGCAAATGGTAATAAAATAATTGCATTGACAATATTAAAGATTGTATGTGCATTGGCAATTTGTTTGTCAATATCTCCACCCATATACATCACAACTTGCGATAGGATATTAATCAATGGTAAGAAGATTAATGTTCCGATTAAGTTAAATGATAAATGGATGAATGCAGCTTTCTTAGCCACTTTATTGGCATTTAAACTTGATAATAGGGCAGTTACACATGTTCCGATATTATTACCGAATAGGATAGGAATCGCTACTTGTAAGCTAATTGCACCTGTTGCAGCTAGGGATAAAAGAATTGCTGTTGATGCAGAAGAACTTTGTACGACTGCAGTCATAGCTGCCCCGACTAAAATTCCTAAGAACATGTTTCCTTCAAGAGTTAAGATTAAGTCTTGGAAGAATGTTGTTTGGGCAATTGGGCTCATTGCATCTTTCATTTGAGATAATCCCATGAATAAAAGACCGAACCCAAAGACGATTTTACCGATTTCTTTACGCTTTTCTTGTTTCATGAATAAGATAAGCGCCGCCCCGATAATGATGAATAATGGAATGTAATCATCAATTTTGAATGTGATTAATTGACCAGTAATCGTTGTCCCGATGTTAGCCCCCATGATGACTCCTACTGCTTGGTATAAGCTCATAAGACCTGCGTTAACGAAACCAACGACCATTACGGTTGTAGCACTACTACTTTGTATAATTGCTGTGACAATTGTTCCTACTAAAGCCCCTTTAAGTGGATTTGTAATGGCTTTATCGAAGAATGATTTTAATCGTGAACCTGCTGCGTTTTCAAGTCCATCTCCCATAAATTCCATACCGAATAAAAATAGGGCAAGTCCACTAAATAGACCTAGTAAGATATTAATGTATTCCATACAGTTACCTCCAAATTTTATCCTGTTCCATAATACTACAAAATCCTCTAAATGAAAATAATATGTTAATAGATTAACCTATATTTAAGATAAAAAACGATAGTATTTTAAAAAAATAAAAAGTAATCGTTATTTACGGTGGCATTTTATAATTTTAGTGTAACTACATTTTTTTATAAAATTCTGTTATTTTTTATTTCTTTTACACTTTCTATATATTTATTCTGCAACAGGCATAAAGATTTAAAGAAATCTATAAAAAAATATGTATGTAATAAACTTGCGTATCTAAAAATAACAAAGATTGGATGCTTTACTACAATAAAAATATCGATTTGTAAAGAAGATTACTATATTATTTGGTTTTAAGATGTGAATTTAGTATAATAAAATTACTTTGAAAAAATGTAAATCACTTGAATGGAGGAAATAAAACATGCAAAAACCTGTTTTAACGATATCAGAATTACGTGCAAACGTTGAAGATAAAGAAATTTTAAAAGGCGTAAACTTAGAAATTAAAGGCGGAGAAGTTCATGCGATCATGGGACCTAACGGAACTGGAAAATCGACATTATCTTCTACAATTATGGGACACCCTAAATATCATGTAACAAGTGGAAATGTGACATTAAATAATGAAGATGTATTAGCTATGTCAGTTGATGAGCGTGCTCGTGCTGGATTATTCTTAGCAATGCAATATCCTGCAGAAGTACCAGGTGTTACAAACTCAGACTTTTTACGTACAGCTATGCAAACACGTATGGAAGAAGGAAAAGATGTTCCTTTATTTAAGTTTATTCGTGAATTAGATAAGAGTGTGGCAAAATTAGAAATGCGTGAAGATTTACCACATCGTTACTTAAATGAAGGATTCTCAGGTGGAGAGAAAAAACGTAATGAAATTTTACAAATGTTAATGTTAAAACCAAATATTGCAATTTTAGATGAAATTGACTCAGGATTAGATGTTGATGCATTACGTATTGTTGGAGAAGCAGTAAACTCAATGCGTGGTGAAAACTTTGGATGCTTATTAATTACTCACTACCAACGTTTATTAGACCATATCAAACCAGACTTCGTTCATATCATGATGAAAGGGCGTATCGTTAAATCTGGTGGACCAGAATTAATTGAACGTATTGATCGTGAAGGATACGATTGGATTAAACAAGAATTAGGAATCGAAGATGAACGAGTAATCGTTGAAGATGAAAAACGTAAAGTCGTATCAATCGGAACATGTGCTACAAAAGAAATGTTAGACCTATAATCTAAACACTGTTTATATAATAAATGTACTGATAAGATTTAAAAGTTATAGATGAAAGGGGTCAGATTGATGACGCAATTACCAACTTGGGTTAATGAAATGCAATCGAAAGCTTTAGCTGCGATGCCTTCATTAAAATTACCAAAAGCAGATCGTACAAATATTAAAAACTGGGCCTTCGATGTCATTGAAGCACAAGCTCCAGTTTCATATAAAGAGAATGAAATCCCAGCAGCAGTTTCGCACTTAGTGAATGCTGATGAACAAAATGTTGTCATCGTATGTGACGGCGTTGTTGTTTACAAGAAATTAAGTGATGCCTTTAATGGAGTTGTATTAGCCAACTTAACAGAGGCTTTAACGGTTCATGAAGATTTATTTAAGTCTCATTTCATGACAGTAACACCAGTAGAAATGAATAAATTAGTGGCAATGCATGTTGCTCATTTAAATAGTGGTTTATTTATCTATGTTCCAAAAAATAAAGTGATTAATGATGTCTTAAATGTTGTATATGTACAAGAAAATGGATCATTAATGAATCACACATTAATCGTGGCAGAACAAAGTTCACAATTCAAATATATCGAAAACTATCATAATACTTCAAAAGCAAACATCAATGCGATTTCAGAAGTTGTTGTTGGTGAAAATGCACATGTTGAATATGCAGCGATGGATCGTTTACACCAAGATTCAACAGTTTACCAATGTCGTAAAGCAAATGTTCAAGCAAATGGAAGTTTCTTATTATCATTAGGAGCTTTAAATGACGGAAATACAGTTTCTGAGAACTTAGTTGCTTTAGTCGGGCAAGGTGCAACTGCTGAAGTGAAAACAGTGGCGATTGCTGAAGGCAAACAAAAACAAAATATCACAGTCAATATTGAACACTTGGCTCCTTATACAGAAGGGCATATTGTCAGCCATGGGGTTTCAAAAGATAGTGCTCAATTAACATTCAATGGAATCGGAAAAATTAATAAAGGAATGAATGGATCGAATGCACAACAAGAAAGCCGTGCCATGATTTTATCTGAAACAGCACGTGCCGATGCTAATCCAATTCTTTTAATTGACGAGTATGATGTTAAAGCTGGACATGCGGCTGGTGTTGGTAAAATTGACGAAGAGCAATTATACTATTTAATGAGTCGTGGATTAACGCGTCGTGCAGCTGAAATTTTAATTATTTACGGATTCTTAATGCCATTCATTGATGATATTCGTAGCGAGGTAATCAAATCAGAATTCGTGAAGGTTATTGAACGTAAAATTAATGCTTAAAGAGGTGGAGACAATGTCAATCGATGTCAATCGTATCCGTGAAGATTTCCCTATTTTAAAGGAAACGATGAACGGACATCCATTAGTATATTTAGATAGTGGTGCTACAACGTTAAAGCCTCAAGTGGTTATTGACGCCGTAAATCATTACAATACGAAGAAAACATCTAATGTTCATCGCGGTGTATACCAATTAAGTAACGATGCAACGGAATTATATGAAGGAGCACGTGAAAAGGTTAAACAATTAATTAATGCTAAAAAGGTAGAAGAAATTGTTTTTACTAAAGGGGCAACGCACGCCCTAAACTTAGTTGCTCAAAGTTATGGTTTATATAATTTAAAAGCCGGGGATGAAATCATTGTTTCTGAGCTAGAACATCATAGTAGCTTCTTACCATGGCAACATGTGGCTCGTGTGACAGGTGCTGTCTTAAAATTCATCCCACTTGATGAAACAGGTCATATTACAGTAGAAAATTTTAAAAAAGTTTTAAGTGATAAGACAAAAGTTGTTGCGATTAACTATGTTTCTAACGTGATGGGATATGTGTCCCCAATTAAAGAAATCACAGCTTTAGCTCATGAAGTAGGAGCAATCATTTCAGTTGATGCAGCTCAAGCAGCTCCACATATGAAAATTGATGTTCAAGATTTAGATTGTGATTTCTTATCTTTCAGTGGACATAAAATGTGTGGACCAACAGGTGTTGGTGTTTTATATGGTAAATATGAATTATTAAACGCATTAGAGCCAATGGAATTTGGTGGTGAAATGATTGATATCGTTGGTGAAGTAACATCAACATGGAAAGATGCTCCTTATCGTTTTGAAGCAGGGACACCAGTTATTGCTGGAGCAATTGGACTTGGAGCAGCTATCGATTATTTAGAGGCAATTGGATTTGATAATATTGCAGCACATGAATTAGAGTTACGAAACTATGCGGTTGAAAAACTTGAAGAATTAGGTGGGGTAACGATTTTTAATCGTGATGCTGAAACTGGAATCATTTCATTTAATATTGATGGGGTTCATCCACACGATGCAGCCACTATTTATGATGCCGAAGGGGTCTGTGTACGTGCTGGACATCATTGTGCACAGCCATTAATGGGATGGTTATGTCAACCAGCCACTTTACGTGCAAGTTTCTATTTATATAATACAAAAGAAGAAGTGGATGCATTTATTGAAGCCACTCGTAAAGGAAAGGAGTTTTTCGACGGTGTCTTTTTCTAATTTAGAGCAATTATATCGCCAAGTTATTATGGATCATTATAAAAATCCTCGTAATAAAGGATTATTACAAGAAGATGGGTATCATGAAGTTCACTTAAAAAACCCAACATGTGGAGATGATATTACGGTTCAAGTTAAAGTAGAGGACGGTAAAATCATTGACTTACGTCATGAAGGAACTGGATGTTCAATTTGTTGTTCATCAGCTTCGGTTATGTCTCAAACATTAAAAGAAAAAACATTAGACGAAGCTCAGCATATTACAAACAATTTTTATGAGTTAGTTAAAGGTAATGAATTCGATGAAGATTTAGATATGGGAGATGCACCAGTTTATCAAGGTGTGTCTAAATTCCCAGCACGTGTTAAATGTGCAACTATTTCATGGAAAGCTGCTGAGCAAGCAATTAACGAAATAAAAAAATAACATAAAAAAATCATACCAAACCGAAATGGAGGGTTACTGGGTGAGTACTGAAGTACAAGAGAAAAAACACGAACTTGAAGGCATTGTAACGGATTATAAATATGGCTTCAAAACAGAATATAAAAATTTAAAAGATACAGGAAAAGGAATTTCAGAAGACGTTGTTCGAGAAATCTCAGCCATCAAAGGTGAACCTGAATGGATGTTAGAGTATCGCTTAAAAGCTTATGCGCATTTTGCGAAAACGCCAATGCCAGAATGGGGACCAGATTTATCAGAAATTAATTTCGATGATTATACGTATTATATTAAACCGTCTGAAAAGACAGAAAATAGTTGGGAAGACGTTCCAGATGAAATTAAAGATACGTTTGATAAATTAGGGATTCCAGAAGCAGAAGCTAAGTTCTTATCTGGGGTTTCAACACAATATGAATCAGAGGTTGTTTACCATAATAACCAAAAAGAACTTGAAGAAGCAGGAGTTATCTTCATGGATACAGATTCAGCATTACGTGAATATCCAGATTTATTTAAAGAATACTTTGGAAAAGTTATTCCTTATGCAGATAATAAATTTGCCGCATTAAATAGTGCCGTTTGGTCAGGTGGATCATTCATTTATGTTCCAAAAGGCGTAAAAATTGAGAAACCATTACAATCTTATTTCCGTATTAATACTGAAAGTATGGGACAATTTGAACGTACATTAATCATTGTTGATGAAGGGGCAGATATTCATTACGTTGAAGGATGTACGGCACCAACTTACTCAGCTGATTCATTACACTCTGCAGTTGTTGAAATTTATATTCGTAAGGGTGGACGTTGTCGTTACTCAACGATTCAAAACTGGTCAAATAATATCTTAAACTTAGTAACGAAACGTGCAGTATGTGAAGATTATGCTCATATGGAATGGATTGATGGAAATATCGGTTCAAAAATTACGATGAAGTATCCTGCGTGTGTCTTAAAAGGTGAAGGTGCAAAAGGAACAACAATTTCAATTGCATTTGCTGGAGAAGGACAAATTCAAGATGCGGGTGCCAAAATGATTCACTTAGCACCAAATACATCTTCAACAATTATTTCAAAATCATTATCACGTGGTGGAGGAAATGTAACATATCGTGGAATTGTAGAACATGGCAAAAAGGCTAAAGGTGCCAAGTCTCATGTTGAATGCGATACAATTATCTTAGATGATATTTCAAAATCAGATACAATTCCATATAACATTGTTAAAAATGATGATGTAACGATTCAACATGAAGCAACAGTTTCAAAAGTTTCAGAAGAGCAATTATTCTATTTAATGAGCCGTGGATTAACTGAAGAACAAGCAACAGAAATGATTGTTATGGGATTCATTGAACCGTTCGCAAAAGAGTTACCAATGGAATATGCGGTTGAGTTAAACCAATTATTAAAACTTGAAATGAATGGATCAATCGGCTAATCAACGATTAGCTGTTTAAATTTTAATTAAATTATTATGTAAAAAGACTAAGTCTTAATATGGACTTAGTCTTTTTACTTTATTTGTTAGTTGAATAAAATGAATTAAAATGTCGAAAAATGAGACACTATTAACGAAAGGAGTGATTCACATGTGTGTAAAAAACGTTGGACGCATGGACGCTTATGTTCGAATTAGTGCCGGATTAATGATGGTTAGTTTAGGAATTATGAAGCATAAAGGATGGATGGCTGCACTTGGTAGTATGAAAGTTGCAGAGGGAATCACCCGTTATTGCCCCGTTTTAGATGCGCTTAATCTATCAACACTAAGTGATGAGGAATTATTAGACGAAGCACTTGGTAGTTGTGTAATTGACATCGAAGAAGATGATGACGATGAATTTGAAGAACTAGAACATCAATGCGGTTGTCATCATGAAGATTAAAATAAATAATGGGTGCATATATTAATTATATTTAAATACTAAAAGTCACTACAAAATTTTATAGTGACTTTTTTAATTAACTTATAACAAGTGATTAGTTTTTTATTTCATTCAAGAGAGGGGCTGTTTAAGTATTCATCTTATATTAATGGTTTGAAGAAATAATAAAATGTTAATTGTATTGAAGGACGATTAAAAACGTGAAATATTTAATCATTGAAGGTGGCGTCAAAAATCCATCAGCCATGAATGAAATTATTTTTGAAGAATATATTTAATATGTTCAAAAGGGAATGAGTCTAGACTTAATCTTAATGTCTACATTAAAAGCAGATATGAATGGCTAATTATTCATTATGATTGAAATGGTAGAAAAATATTTAACTACCGAATCATTTAAAGTTGCGGGGATACAAGCGTATAGAGGAATTGAGTTTGCATCCCCACATTATTTTAATCAATCATTGATGGAATGATTTAATTATTAATTTTGAAGAAAGTTTCCATTATTGAGTTAAAGATATTAATAAAAAACTGAGAAAGGAGAACTGCTTTGTCGTCGCTTACTCAGTTTTTTAGTTTGATTAGAATAGCTTCTATTATCGGTACACGTTTTATAATGGAAAATCATCAACTTCTAAGTCGCGATTTGGGTTAGTATTCGGTTCAGAGATTTCTTTTAAAGCAATTTCAGCGCGTCCATCAGTTAGTTGATGAACTGCTAAATCACCAAGTGAAATCATTCCAACTAATTTATGATTATTGTCGACAACTGGTAGGCGACGAACTTGTTTATTGGCCATTAAAGAGATTGCTTCCCCAACTTCAGCTGTTTCTATAATTGTATGAACAGGATGGGTCATTATATCTTCCACTTTTGTATTCATAGGGAGAATGTCTGCAAATACACGAACAACAATGTCACGATCAGTTACAATCCCAATAACTTGTGATGATTCATCAATGACCGGAAGTGATCCAATATCATATTTTTTCATTAACCTTGAAGCATTTAAAACCGTTTCATTAGGTGCTAGTGCTTCGATGCCATCTGTCATAAATTGTTTTACTTTCATAAACAGCACTCCTTGTATACAAATTTCATTTCTAGTTTGTACAATCGATAGATCCTTATGCTTGAAATTGTTTAAAATATCAAAGAACGCTATTTATTAACATTTTTTATCACTTACTTTAGGCTTTTTGCATAGGTTATAGAGAGGTGATAAGTTGTGTTACATGTAAATAAAATTAATATTGAAGGTTACGATTTCTTAACTTATGAGGTAGAATTACCTAAAACGACATTATTTATTGTGTCTTATGAAAAAGTAGGATACATTATGTGTGCAGCACTAGATATTGATTTCTTTAATAACTCTGAAAAATTACGAGCTCGAAAAATTATTGCAGGACGTGCAGAGGGAGTTCGTAGTATTGAACAGCTTTTAGAAGCTCCATTAGCTAAAGTAACAGTGGCATGTGATAGGCTAGGAATTAAACCAGGTATGATAGGAAAAGATGCCTTAGTATTGATGGCAAAAAGTTTAGAAAAGTAAGGATATTAAAAGATTATCTCTTTTAGGAGATAATCTTTTTTTATGAAATTAATAAAAGTAAGAAAAAGTATAGATATGTCTGTTATCTTTCAAAATTAGACAAATGAATCATCCATTCTTCGTTATAATAACAATAAAGTGATTGGGCTATGAGTTGAAAAAGTGTAATGCTTTACAGTAACAACAGTTCTTTTCAATCAGATAATGTAGATTATAATTAAAAGGACTAGGTCTAGACTATCATTGTTGTTTACTAAGGGGGAAATGTGAATGTTTGAATTTGAATTAGCACAAGAGAATCGCCAATTATTTAAGAATGAGATTAAAAAGAATTTAGTAAAAAAAATGAAGCCGTATTGTCAATTTACTGAGATTGATCGATATCTTTTTAGTGAAGGAACACATAAACAACTTTATAAGAAATTTGGTGCTCATGTCGTTCAGAATGAGAATGGAGATTTAGGAACTTATTTTTGTGTGTATGCACCACATGCAAAAGCTGTATCCGTTGTTGGTGATTTTAATAATTGGAATGGAACTCATCATGAAATGATTGGAGATCATGGAATCTGGTCGCTATATATTCCAAAATTAAAATCTGGTGAAACATATAAATATGAAATTACAACTTCATGGGGGGCAAAAATCCTTAAAGCTGATCCATATGCTTTCTATGCTGAGCATCGTCCACATACTGCATCAGTCGTTTATGATATTGAAGATTTTGAATGGACAGATGAGGTTTGGGTGGAATCACGTAAACAATCTAATATCTTCGAACAGCCACTTAACATTTATGAATTACATTTAGGATCATGGCGCCGAGGTGAAGATTTAGTTGAGGCAGAAAACTTCCATAGTTATGCAGAAATTGTTGACGATTTAATTGAGTATGTACTTGAACATAGTTATACGCATATTGAGGTAATGCCACTTTATGAGCATCCATTCGATGGATCATGGGGATATCAAGCAACTGGTTATTATGCAGCAAGTAGCCGTTATGGTGAACCGAAAGATTTAATGATGTTTATTAACCGTTGTCATGAAGCAGGAATTGGTGTAATTATGGATTGGGTTCCAGGTCATTTTTGTCGTGATGCACATGGATTATATCAATTTGACGGTGAACCTGTTTATGAATATCCATTTGCAGATGCCGCAATTTCTGAATGGGGAACAGCAAATTTTGATTTAGCAAAAGGTGAAGTCCGAAGCTTTTTAATTTCAAATGCATTATTTTGGATGAAATATTATCATGTCGATGGTTTTCGTGTCGATGCTGTTGCTAACATGATTTATTGGGGCGGAAATAAAGATCGAGGTGAGAATCATGGAGCCATCGAGTTTTTAAAACGATTAAATACAGCACTCTTTGCTGAAGATGATAAATTATTAATGATTGCTGAAGATTCAACAAGTTATCCATTAGTAACAGCTCCGGTATCAGTGGGAGGATTAGGATTTAGTTATAAATGGAACATGGGATGGATGAATGACACACTAGATTACATTGAGTTAGATAATATATATCGTCCATATCATCATAATTACATCACCTTTGCGATGGCCTATGCTTATAGTGAGAACTTCATTTTACCATTTTCACATGATGAAGTTGTACACGGTAAAAAGTCATTAGTAGATAAAGCACCAGGAGACTATTGGCAAAAGATGGCTCAGTTTAGATTATTGTGCACGTATCAAATGACCTTACCTGGGAAAAAACTTAATTTTATGGCCAATGAGATTGCGCAGTTCCATGAGTGGAAAGATAAAGAACAAGTTGATTGGCATTTATTAAAATATCCTGCGCATGATGCATCGAATCGTTACATTAAAGATTTAAATAAAACATATTTAAATGATGCAGCATTCTGGGAATTAGATCACTCATTTGAAGGATTTGAGTGGATTGATGTTAATAATAATGAGCAAAGTATGTTCTCATATATTCGTAAAGCAAAAAATCCAGATGATTTTGTAGTCGTTGTATTAAACTTTAAACCTGTGGCATATCATCAATATCGAGTAGGTGTTCCAATGGAAGGGGAATATGTAGAGATTTTAAATAGTGATCGTGATTATTATCATGGATCAAATCAATATAATGGTTTACCTTTAAGCTCACAAGAAGGAGTCACTCATGGAAAGCCTTATTTTGTTGAAATGACTATTCCACCTTTTGGAGCGGTTATCTTAAAATATCAAGCCAAACCTTTAAAAGAAGACGTTTTATTAGATGAAAAAGAAGACGTTTTATTAGATGAAAAAGAGGATGTTGAAATTGTATTAGAGGAAGATGTTATAAACATTAACATCGATTAGTTTGAAGAATTAGAGGGGGATGAAGGGATGGCCGTTAACGTTGTTGCTATGATATTAGCGGGAGGAAAAGGAACTCGCTTAAAAGAATTAACCATTCATCGTCCCAAACCTGCTGTTTCATTTGCGGGAAAGTATCGCTTAATTGATTTTGTATTAAGTAATTGTACGAATTCAGGGATTGATCAAGTAGGGGTTTTAACACAGTATGAACCATTAGAGTTAAATAGTTATATTGGAGAAGGTAGTTCATGGGACTTAGATGTACATGGGGCCTCTGTCACAGTGATGGGGCCTTATACCTCTCGTGATTACGGCTTTTTATGGCAAGGTGGAACAGCAGAAGCTGTGATTTTAAATATGCCATTTGTTGAGCAGCATAATCCAGACTATTTATTAGTTTTATCTGCTGATCATATTTATAAGATGGATTATCAAAAATTAATCGATTATCATATTGAGAAAAAATCTGAATTAACGATTTCAACCATTCGTGTGCTAGAAGAAGATACGAATCGATTTGGAATGTTAAAGGTTGATGATCAAAACCGTGTGGTTGAGTTTGAAGAAAAGCCAAAGCAAACGGATAGTCGCTTAGCTTCTATGGGGGTGTATGTGTTCAGTTGGCAAAAGTTTAAGGAGGATATTGCTCATAAATACTATAAGCATCTTTATGATGGGGTTGATTTTGCTCAAGATGTGATTCCTCATTTTATTGATGTTGATTGTGCGGTATATGCCTATGAGTACGAGGGTTATTGGCGCGATGTCGGGACAGTTGAGGGCTACTGGAAAGCACATATGGATTTATTAGATCCTGAAAATGATTTGAATTTACACGATTATAGTTGGCCAATCTTCTCAAAAACTCCTAACTTACCTCCACATCATATTCTAAAAGGTGCAAAAGTTCATAATGCTTGGCTAAATGAAGGAAGTATGATTTTTGGTGAGGTACATAACTCGATTATCGGGCATCGTTGCGTCGTTCAGGAACGTTCGATTGTAGAAAAGAGTGTCATTTTAACGAACGCTTATATTGAACATGATTGTCATATTAGTTATGCCATTATTGGCGATGAAGTTATTATTCCAGCTCATACTGATATTCAAGGGGATGAAAATCATATTATATTAGTGACTAATGATAATTTGGAAGAAATTCTTGAGAATCAAGGTAGGGGGGATGAATAATGAAGAATAAGGCTTTATGTGTGATTGATGGAACGAATACGTCACAATCACTACAAAACTTATTAAATCAACGCTGTGTCGCAGCTTTACCCTTCGCCGGTCGTTATCGTTTAGTTGATTTTGCACTATCGAATGCTGTGCATTCTGGAATTACAAATGTCTCTATTTTCCCAGATGGTGATTATCACTCATTAAGTGATCATATTCGTTCGGGCAAGTTTTGGGGGCTTGATCGTAAGGTCGATGGTCTTTTCTTGTTACCGCCTAAAAAAGAGGTGAGTGCGATTGCGAATACATTGACTTTTGCGAGGATGAGAGAATATATTGAATATTTTCTACGTTCAAGGCAGACGTATGTTGTTATGTATCATGCTAATATTATTACGACCATTCGATTTGAAGAGCTTGTTAAATCTCATATTGAATCGGGAGCCGATGTGACGCAAGTATACTATCGTAATAAGCCTGTGAGTATCTTTGTTTTATCACGTGAGTATTTGATTGAGTTAATTTTAAGGTATGAAATTTCACCATATCAAACAGTAATGGATTTAGTTGAGATGAATGATGGAATTAAAATCAATCGATATGAACATACGTTATATACGCGTACAATAGATTCCATTTTATCTTACTATCGTGCGAATTTAGATATGTTACACTATGAGTACGGCTTTCAAATCTTCTTACTGGAACGTCCTGTTTTAACGAAAACGAAGGATGAATCCCCAACGTTTTATACGAAACAGGCTGATGTCAGTAATTCAATGATCGCAAATGGCTGTCATATTGAGGGGAAGGTTGAAAACTGTATTCTATTTCGTGATGTAACGATTAAGCGCGGGGCAATTGTAAGGAATTCGGTTATTTTACCGAGAACGGTGATTGGTGAAAACAGTATTGTTGAACAAGTTATTACAGATAAGCATGTTTATATTAGTGATGGCGCAAGGTTAAGCGGACAAGAGTATACACCTGTTGTGATTGGAAAAGGACAGCGTGTTATCGGAAATAAAGGGATTAATGTTGTTCAAATTTCAACAGAATGCGTTCCTTTCTATAAAACAGGAGGCTTGGCTGATGTAACATCCGAATTAACGCAGGAGTTAATTAATCAAGGATTAAATGTTGATGTGATTCTCCCGCTGCTTAATTCCTTAGCTGAACGTTATCAAGAAAATTTAAGTCATGAATTCCGTTCTCTTGCGGTGATTAATCAGTTAGAAGTGCCATATGATGTGTACCGCTATTCAAAGGATGGGATTAATTATTACTTCATCTCCTGCGGAGAGTTAACACGTGAGAAGCTATATGGCTATAGTGATGATTGTCGACGCTATGAATTATATTGTTATTTAACCCTTGATTTTATTGAAAAATGTGGATTGAAATATGACGTGGTTCATTGTCATGATTGGTTGACGGGATTAGTTCCTTATTTTATGAAGTATGTGTTTATGAAGAGAAGCAATTATTTTATGTTTACCAAAACCGTCTTTACGATTCATAACATTCATTATCAAGGAATTTGTGATGTATCAGATTTAGCAATTATCTCCCAGTTTGATTCAATTCCAAATGAAGTGATGTTATTTGAAAAGGTTAACTTCATGAAGACAGCAATTGTCATCAGTGATGAAGTTACAACAGTTTCTAAAACATACTGTAATGAAATCTGTTATCCATACTTTGCTGAAGGTTTGGATCGCTTTATTGTCGCACGTAAAGATCATCTTCATGGCATTTTAAATGGAGTTAATTATAATTATAATAATCCAGCAACGGATTTGAGTATTTATAAACGTTACTCGGCCAAAAATGTAGAGGTCAAAAAAGAAAATAAATGTCAAATGCAACGCGAGCTTGGACTCCGAGTCGATCCGAATGTACCGGTCATTGGAATGGTTTCGCGTTTGGTTGAACAAAAAGGCTTTGATTTAATTTTAAAAGTTTTTGAAGAGCTCATGCGTGAAAATGTTCAATTTGTATTGTTAGGTGATGGAGATTATAAGTACACTAGTTTCTTTAAAGCAATGGCACAAAAATATCCAACTAAAGTTTCTGTGAATATCGGTTTTTATTCCTATAATTCACAGATGATTTATGCAGGAAGTGATCTGTTTTTAATGCCATCGAGATTTGAACCATGTGGAATTAGTCAGATGATTGCCTTGAAGTATGGAACGATACCAGTTGTTCGTGAAACAGGTGGGTTAAAAGACACGATTATCCCATATAATGAATTTATTCAGTATGGAAATGGATTTGGATTTGCCCACTATAATGCGCATGATATGTTATTTACACTAAAGCGCGCGATTAATTTCTATCACATGCCAGAACATTGGAATAAGCTCGTTCAAAGCGCTATGGCACAAGATTTAAGTTGGAAAAGTTCAACAGAACAGTATATTAACCTCTATCGAAATTTAATAAACGAAGAATAAAGAACCAAAATTTCATTGGTTCTTTTTTTATAGTCTTTAATCATAAATGAGATAAAAAGTTTATTAAAAAATAAGAGATTATAGGAAGGAATCATCTCATGGATCTTATTTACTCAATCTATACTTTTTTGAATAGGGCGCAATCCGTATTTGCTTATTGAAAGAGTTAATAGAGGCTCAATAGGCATAACATTAAATGCTATTTCTATACATAAATCGGTCAACTATTTACATGACTTCTGTGTAAGTTAAACTTTTAAAATCTCAGCGATTATTATATAAAAGTAGTAGAATTTTTTGCAATTTAAAAAAGTTACAGATTTTTATAGCTCTCTAATTTTCACAACACGAATTTCATCACAAGAAAAAATACAAGATGGAATTTGAATTTTGTATTTTTTAGTACTTCATGAAATTTAATTCAACTGAGTTTAAATTGGGTTAATTTAGTTGTTGAAATTTCTTCATCGAACTTTGATTCAACTAATTTTAGGCAGGCGATTAAACAGAGTTCTTTTGACATAAACCTATTTTTTAGCAAGTCTTCTGTTAAAGATGATGATATTTTATATTTCTAAAGAAGTTATATTAAATTATCGGTTCACTATTTCATAGAGCAAGTCTTTTTAAATCCTTGTGAAGGTGACAAAAAAACAGAAGATTGAGAAGCTAGTGGTTAAATCCAGAGAAAAAAATGTAAAAAATCCATTGTTTTTATCTACAAAAGGAACGCGTTACATGGGAAACAATGGTTTAATATCAATGATTATCTGCTATAATAAGTTTATGAAATGGAAAAATGTGTAACGTCAGAGGGGTGTTACATATATGGAAGGGAGATATCTTCTTATGGCTAATGTATTTGCTAATAAAGATGTATTCAAAGAAGCGTTTCAAACACGTGTGGAACAAATTTATGGGGTTAAGTTCGAAGAAAGTACACCACATCAACGTTATTTCACGCTTGGGACACTTGTTCGTGAGTATATTTCATCAAATTGGATTGAGACAAATGAGGCAATTGCAGAGGGGAAACACAAACAAGTCTATTATTTCTCAATGGAATTTTTGATGGGACGTTTATTAACTAATAATATTATGAACTTAGGTATTCGCTCAGTGATTGAAGCTGGGATGAATGAATTAAATATTGAATTAAATGAATTAGAACGTATTGAGGCTGATGCGGGTCTTGGTAATGGAGGACTTGGACGTTTAGCAGCGTGCTTTATGGATTCGATTGCTTCATTAGGATATCCTGGGCATGGAAATGGGCTTCGCTATCGATATGGTTTCTTTGAACAAAAAATTATTGATGGTTATCAAGTAGAGGTTCCAGATAAATGGTTACAACGTGGCTATGTTTGGGAAGTTCGTAAATCAAATGAATCAGTTGAAGTTCCATTCTATGGACAGGTGACAGTTGAGCACGTTGATGGAAAAGACGTATATAAACATGTTCCAACTGAGTATGTTCGTGCCGTACCTTACGATGTTCCTGTTGTAGGCGACATTTCAAATGGTAATAAGACGGTGAATACGTTACGTTTATGGTCATCAGAACCAACAGAAAATAAATATCCAGATCATCTTTCAGCTGTTGAATATGAAAAAGGTGTTCGTAATATCTCAGAGTTCTTATATCCAGATGATTCAACAACCGAAGGAAAAATTTTGCGTTTAAAACAACAATATTTCTTTGTTGCTGCAGGGGTACGTTGGGCAGTTCGTCAACACAAAGAAACTTATGGAACGCTTGATAATTTCCATGAAAAAAACGTGTTACATATCAACGATACACACCCAGCGTTAATCGTTCCTGAATTAATGCGTATTTTAATTGATGAAGAAGGTTATGGTTGGGATGAAGCATGGGAGATTACGCAACATTCATGTGCTTACACGAACCACACAATTTTAGCTGAAGCGCTTGAAAAATGGCCAGTTCGTTTATTCCAACCGTTATTACCACGCATCTATATGATTACAGAAGAAATTAATCGTCGCTACTGTTTACAATTATTAGAGCTTTATCCAAATCAACCACAAAAGGTTGCAGAGTTAGCGATTATCGGTTATGATCAAGTTCGTATGGCTCACTTAGCAATTGTTGGGTCATTTAGTATCAATGGAGTAGCACAATTACATACAGATATCTTGACACATATTGAAATGAAAGATTTCTATGATATGTATCCAGACCGATTCAATAATAAAACAAACGGAATTACACATCGTCGCTGGTTATTACATTGTAATCCGGAATTAACAACTATTTTAGATCAGGAAATTGGAACAGGATATCATACAAATACATTTGAACTAGCGAAGTTAGAGGAAAAAGTTAAAGATAAAGCAGTTCAAGAAGCTATTACGAAAATGAAATATGCACGTAAAAAAGCATTAGCAGAACGTATTGAACGTGAACAAGGAGTTAAATTAGATCCAAATTCTATTTTTGACATTCAAGTAAAGCGTCTTCATGCGTATAAGCGTCAGCTATTAAATGCGATGCATATCATGTATTTATATAATCGTTTAAAAGAAGATGAAGTATTTAAAGCGAACTTCCATCCTCAATCATTTATTTTTGGTGCAAAAGCAGCTTCAGGGTATTATTTTGCAAAGAAAGTTATTAAGTTAATTAATTCAATTGCCGAAAAAGTAAATAATGATCCAGATACATGTGACTTATTAAAAGTAGTCTTTGTAGAAAACTATAATGTGACATATGCAGAGTTAATTATGCCAGCTGCCGATTTATCGGAACAAATCTCAACGGCTTCAAAAGAGGCTTCTGGAACAGGAAATATGAAATTTATGATGAATGGAGCTCTTACAGTCGGAACAATGGATGGAGCGAACGTCGAAATTCATGAATTAGTTGGAGATGACAATAGCTTTATCTTTGGTTTAACTGCAGATGAAGTAAATGACTATTATCAAAATGGTGGCTATAATCCATGGGATCTTTATAACTCAGACTCACGCATTCGTCGTGTGCTAGATCAATTAGTAAATGGATTCTTAACACCAGATACAGAAGAGTTCCGTGATATCTTTAATGCAGTCACACATAACGGAGATGAATACTTCGTATTAAAAGATTTCGATGCTTATGTTCGTGCTCAAGAAGCTGCAAATCAAACATATAAAAATCGTAAAAAATGGATTGAAATGTCAATGATTAATATTGCACGTTCTGGTAAATTCTCATCAGATCGTACAATTGAAGAATATGCAGACCAAATTTGGCATTTAGAAAAATTAAAGTTTTAATAAATATCAATAGAAGCAACTCTTTTTAGGGTTGCTTTTTTGATGTGCTAGTATCTTTTTAAGGAACTAAAAAAGATACCCTCAAACGAGAGTATCTCTAAATAGATTTAGCCAATAATTGATTCGTATAAGTTTGATTTGGCTGCAAAGTATTTTGTTGAGGCATCAGCATAAGCTTTGTATGTTTCCTCAAGTGTTGAGAAGTCATTGTTTAATCCGTTGAAGTATTGTATAGCCTCACTCGGTTTTTTTGTGTAAAACATCTCTTCTGTTTTAGATAGCTTTGAGTTTAATGCTTCAATTTGTTTATGTAAAAGTGATAATTCATTTAGACGAGTTGTTTCTAATTCAATAGCTTCATCTGCTAATTTTTTTTGCTCAGCTGATAATTTGGAAGTAGTATTTTCTAACTTATTAGTTAAATCCATATTTATTAAGTCTGTTAGCTGTGACTGTAATAGTTGAGTATTTTGATAAGCTATATTGAATTGTTCAAAGGTAGTTGTTACATCTGTTTCTTCTGTGTAAGTTTCTCCAATTGTAATTAAGTTCTGCACAGATGATTGTAATTCATTTAAATTTTGTGCCATTGATTGAGTATTTACTTCAATATTTTGTTCAATTTTTGTATCAATATTACTTAAGGCTGTATAGGTTCTTGTTTCAGGAACCTGATATGAAAAGGCAGCCATTAATCCAATCACTAAAATAGCAAGTAAAATAACGATTGATAATGCTTTTTTCATGATGGGTACCTCCTAAATTTCATCACTATGGAAGAAGTTTCGAGTAAAGTGTTGCTCTGGATTATAAGGTAAGAATTCATACCCTAAACTTTGATAATATTCAATAACACGTGGTAAAACTTCTAATGTTGAATTTTTTTCATGGAATAAGACAACTAAGTTGGTTGCATCTTTTCTTAGCTCTGTATAGTGTTGAACATTTTCAAAGACTTGGTTGGCATCAGTATATTTCCAATCAAGAGAATCAACGTCCCAATCCCAACATTTAAATCCTGCTTCATTTAAATCTTTAATATGTTCAGGTTTGAAAGTGCCTCCTCCAGTTCCATAAGGTGCACGACATAATTCACTTTTGAATCCACCAGTTATTTCTTCAATTAAAGCTTGCTCTTCTTTTAATTCAGCAACAAAGTTAGCAGGTCCATTCTCACCATATAAGTGATTGTAGTTATGAGTCATTGTATGCATTCCAATGTAATGACCTGAGTCCTTCATACGTTGTAATAATTCTTTTGAGTTAGCGTTATTACTTATAGAGGTTCCTAACACAAAGAATGTTCCTTTAACATTATACTGGTCTAAAAGATCCATTATTTTTGAAGCGTTATTAGATGGCCCATCATCAAATGTTAAATAGACAAATTTAGCTTCTTGATTGTGCCAGCGTTTAATTGGTGTTGTTTTTTCAAATGTTAATTGTTCAACAGGCTGTTCATTGTAAGTTAAATGTCTGCGTTGTTGCGAGAGGTTGGCAAAAAGTCCTCCTACAATGATCGCAACGATTACCAAACTAAATACGATATAAAATAATGGTGATGGTTGCTTTTTAGTTGAGTAGTAGCTTCGATTATAGTTTCCCATAAATAATCTCCTTTTCATTTAATGTATGTCTAATTGTTCATTATTTTCTAATATAATTAGATCTTCCTTCACTGGAAGGCATTTTTTAAGATAATGAATAAGCTCTTGTTTGGTTTTAAATTTAATTAATTGATATGGATAAATTGGGGCATATTTTTCTAAATAGTATAAATCAGTAGCTGTATAAAATAAAAGTCCTGATTGTTCAATATAAACTTGGTTATGACTTTTATCATATATGAAAAGATTGATTAACGATAATTGTTCAGGTGGATGAAAAGATAGTGTTCGGCTTTTCCAAGTCTTTTTAATTTCATTAATCATTTGTTGTTGATCACTGTCAGAGACTTCAATAGGAGCATAAAGGGCTGTAAAGAGTTTGAATTGATCTGAAGATAAAGTAGCATATGGATTAGTTTCTATCAGATCTAAATCAAAACTAGAGATGTTAAATATTGAATCTGATTGAAGTTTTAAATAATGATTAAATAGGCGAAAGGACAAAAGTTTAGAATCCAAATCATAATAAGGTAAGTTGTTTTCATACCAGGTATCCATCAACTCTTTAGCTGGATACTCAATTTTAGAAGTACTCATCTTTGTTTTAATGAGTTGATCTTTCTTCATCATATTATTGTAATCAGAAATAGTATTCCAAAATAGTGTTAAATCCTTTTGAGGAATCGTTTTGGGAATGAGAGTTTCTAATAGTTGTTTTGATTGTTGATCGTCAAGATTAGAGTAGGTATAGGTGTCTTTTTTTACAAGGTAACCCCCTATGAGAATAAGAGTTAATAGCCAAAAGATTATTAGTTTACGTTTCATTTAAGTTCATCTCCATCGGTAGATTGATGATGAATTCAGGATAGCCCATATATCCTGGGGCGATTTCATAACGATCAAAAGAAATAACAACTTGTCCTTGTTCATTAATATAAAATTTTTCTTCATTTTCAAGAACTTCAAAAATATTAATCTCATCAAAGAAGAGCATATTTTCATCTTCTTTCTTTTTAGATTCAATTTGTTTATAGATTTCAGTTCCTACTTTTGTTAAATAATCAGGACCAAATAATGTCCGAAGTGTGATGTGACCTCCAGTTTGTAAATCAACGTTGTAGTAGTATTGTTCTTTATCAACTGTAGAGTAAGGAATATTCTCATACTTTTTAATGATAAATGATAGATATCGATCATTATAGAACGTTGTTTGATAGTCAACCTCAACTAATAATGGTTCGATTTGAGACGGCTTGTATCCTGCTTGAATGTAAGTATCATAAAGTTCTTTAGCTAACTGTTCTGATTTAGAGACGCTGAAATCAATTTGTTTTTTTATTTCATAATTGATTCGATCTTCGAGTTCATTATTTCCTGTATTTTCAAGCACAGGGATCCTAACATAAATATTTTTCATCTCATCCATTGTTTGATAGTTTCTAAAGGTTAAGACTTTAACGATCTGAGTTAAGAGTGGAATATCTGATAAGTTGCTAGCTAACACAGGGGAGGTGTTTAAAAGAATCACAAAGACAGTAGTCATTGCAAGGGTTAGAGGAACAAGAAGTTTAAAGAAATGTCTTGTTGATCGAGGTGGAGAAGTTTCATTAACGGTTTGTTGGATGATTTCACTTAAGTTATCAGGAACTTCAATCTGGTCATATATTTTTTTCGTATTTTTAAGCTTATTCATAAGGGTCAATCTCCTTATAATTGAGTTTTAATAGTTTTAATGCTTGGTAAAGTCTTGATTTAACCGTACTTAAGTTAGTATTTGTAATAGTTGAGATTTCTTCAAGAGTCATTTCTTCATAAAACCTTAAAATGATAATTGTTTTTAGTTTATCGGGTAATTTATTGACTTCTTGGTATAAATTTAATTCATCCAAGTTGTATAAATCAGAGTGTGGAATCTGTTCAATTTCTGATGAAAAAGTGAGTAGTTGCTTATTCGTTCGAAGATAAGTCAGACTTTCATTAACGAGAATGCGATAAAACCATGTTTTAAGAAATTGAATATCTCTTAAAGATTGATATTTAGTTAAAGCTTTATAGATAGCATTTTGAACAGCATCAAGCGCTGCTTGTTCTTCACGCGTATAACTATATGCAAATCAATAAAAGTGCTCTTGATTTGTTGTTACAAACGTAACAAGCTGTTCATAAATATCTTCCTTGTTATTTATTTTGAACACAACTGTGAATCTCCTTCCAACCTCATCCTGTTAATTTAGTTATCTTTAACAGTCCTCCATTTATTAGACGTATATTTGTCTAAAAAAGTTTAAATAAAATAAAAAAAATGTTCTTTTTTAGCTTATTTTATGTAATTAAAGCAAAAATAATGGTTAAAGGAGCGGTATTAATGGAAAAACGCTGTGAATTATGCGAACGTAGTGATATCAAATTAACCAAACATCATTTAATTCCAAGAGAAGAAGGTGGAACAGAAAAAGATATTGTCATGATTTGTTCAGATTGTCATCGGCAAATCCATGCTTCGTACTCAAATCAAGAGTTAGCACTTCGATTATTTTCTATTGAAGCGTTAAAAAGCGACGAAAAATTAAAAAAGTTTATTCGATTTATAAAGAAGCAACCTGCATCAAAACGGATATCTATTGCCAAGTCTAGAGATAGAAAGTGTAAATAATTGATAATTGATTTATTAAGGGCATAAGATAGTATTTATAAGCCATTAAAAGAGGGAAGATTAAAAAGTTGAATTTCATATTTCAGTTTGTAGTTTGATGGTGTTGTAAAAAGAAGAGTTTGTTTCAAGGTTAGTATTGCAAAGTATGAACTATATGTTAGGGGGATGTATCGTGGAAGTATAAATCTCATTCATTTTTTTCTAGAGTGCGGTCATTCAGTTTATAAAAGTTCTAATAGGTGAAGCAATGAAGGAGGTAGCAGTTTAGGAGCCAAGTGAGTATGGAATGTTAAGGATAAAATCTTAATTTAGATAGTTTCGTTTTAAATTGTGCTCCTAGACGAGTACATACTGGTGAGGAATAGATAGATTTGAACGAGTGTATAATCACTTAACAGAGGTGTTAACAGCATCAGCTATATAAAAAAAGACTGCGAGTCTTTGCAGTCTTTAGTATGATAGTTGATAAATTAAGAAGCGTTCTCGGTGATCACGTTTGTAGTTAGGTAAAGTGATTTCTTGTTTCAGTGTAAATGCGGTACGATGTTCAAGGAAGTATTGATATTCATCTGAAGCATAATAAAGAATTAGTTCAACTTCTCGAGGCGTATTTTCTAGTGAGATTAAAATATTTTCCACGATCTTTCTAAAAATTTGAATGGAGAATGGATTAAAGAAATAGAATTTGTTATCTGTTGGTTGAATGAGGTAGTCTTCAGCTAAACAGCAATAAAAATCAATGCAATCTTTTGGGCGACGATGTTTTTTTAGATAGTTATCTTTATTTCGCATTGCATCCTCATAAAAGGTTTCGTTTAATTCTATTCCTATGACATGCGCATGAAAATAATGTTGGATATAGAAGTTTAAACGTCCTTTTCCACACCCGTAATCAACGACATGGTCGGTTGATTTGAGCTGATATTGTTCAAATAAATAATTTAGCATCTCATAAGGGGTTGGTTCATATCTGTGATAAAGATGAGAGGTATGATATTTATCAACACCACTTGTTTCAATATTTAATAATGTTTCATAATCTTTTTCATTCATTTCATTTATCCTCATTTATTGTGATGATTTAATTGTATGAGTTTATCCAAAAAGTTTCAAGAGAATATGTGTGGATAACTCATAAAAAGGAGAGATTTAATTGAATAAGTCTAATAATAGAGTTCAGATTAAAAGCCCTAGCTTTGAGGAGTTAGGCTATGTCAAAAAGCTTTGAGCAGATGAAGAGACGATGCGTGATGTTGGTGGAATCATTGAATTTGTACCCGAGCGTCATCAAAGTTGGTATGAACGTATGGTGAAAACTAGGTGATGGCTGTAATGTCTATTGTTTGGTTTATAACGAAAATCAGAGGCCGTTGGTGAGATTAGTTTTCATTGTTATGATGAAAATGAAAAAAGTGCCTCGTTTAATATTAAGATACAAGCTCGTTATCGAGGGAAAGGATATGCTAAAGCCACAATGGATTTAATGCTTGATTATTATTTTAATGAGTTTGGTGGCGAAGTCATGATCGATGAGGTCATAAATGAACGTGGGATTCGCGTCCTTATGAGTTATGGTTTTGAAAAGGTAGATAAAACTGAAGTTGGAATATTGTTAAGATTAACAAAAGACAAGTTTAATCAAATTCAAAAGAGTGACTAAATGTTACTCTTTTTTAGGATGACATTGACGTTTGATGAATATCTTTTATATAATAGAAAGCTGTATGTCATTTTTATAAAAGTGAGGTTATCGATGAAAGATTTAAGACAAGAGTGGTTAGGGAACACAAAAGGTGATATTTTAGCAGGAATTGTTGTGTTTATGGCGTTAATCCCAGAAGTGATGGGTTTTATGATTGTAGCAGGTGTTGACCCGATGGTTGGGGTGTATGCAACGTTTTGCATGACGATGATTACGGCTATTTTTGGAGGTCGTCCAGGGTTAATCTCAGCTGCAGCGGGAGCTATGGCATTAGTTTTAGCAAATTTAGTTCGTGATTATGGGATTGAATATATGTTTGCA
This sequence comes from Turicibacter bilis, assembly GCF_024499055.1. NCBI lineage: Bacteria > Bacillati > Bacillota > Erysipelotrichia > Erysipelotrichales > Turicibacteraceae > Turicibacter > Turicibacter bilis. Next base: position 2,570,148 of record NZ_CP071249.1, read on the forward strand.
GCAACTATTTTAACGGGGATTTTACAAGTTATTTTTGGATATTTAAAAATAGGGAATTTATTAAAGTTTATTCCTAAACCAGTGATGCATGGATTTGTGAATTCACTTGGAATGATGATGTTTATTTCGCAGTTAGAACATTTCCAAGGAAATCCTATCTTATTGCTACTAGGTGTAATTGGAATTGCGATTATTTATTTATTCCCTAAAGTAACAAAGAAAATTCCATCTCCAATTGTGGCAATTACAGTTGTTACAACAATTGTGCTTGCATTTAAAATAGATATTAAAACGTTAGGAGATATGGGACGATTAACAAGTGAATTACCGAAGTTCATGATCCCTAATGTGCCATTTAATTTAGAGACGTTATCAATTATTTTTCCATATGCGATTTCGTTATCGATTGTAGGGATTGTGGAGTCATTATTAACAGCGCAGTTAATTGATGAAATCACTGAAACGTCGAGTCATAAAAATAAAGAAACAGTGGCACAAGGACTTGCTAATGTAGTGTCAGGATTCTTTGGTGGGATTGCTGGTTGTGGTATGATTGGTCAATCAATGGTGAACTTGAATTATGGTGGACGCGGGCGTTTAGCGAGTGCAGTCGCAGGATCATTAATGCTAGGCTCAATGATCTTATTTAGTCGATTTGTCATTAAAGTTCCTGTTGTTTCACTAGCGGCAGTGATGGTGGTTGTTTCATTGACCACGATTAATTGGCAATCGTTCAAGCGAATGCATAAAGTTCCATTAACCGACAATGTAGTGATGTTAACAACAGTAGGGATTGTGGTAATGACACATAACTTAGCTTATGGAGTTGTGGCAGGAACGTTATTAAGTGCTATTTTCTTAGGGATCAAAAGTTCAAAAGTACAAGTAATTAAAGTGGATCATACTTATATGGTTAGTGGGCAATTATCATTTGCCTCTGCTTCCGACTTTATCGCTGCTTTTCATTATCAAGATGAAGACAAAGCAATAACGATTGATTTTACAAATGCTCGTCTTTGGGATGAGTCAGCAGTTGATGCTATTGATAAAGTTATGCTTCGCTTAGACAAAAATGGTATTGAAGCAACATTAAGCGGATTAAGTCCAAACTGTAAAGCATTAGTTGAGAAATGTGCACTTCATAATAAAACAGATGAATTAAAAACAGTCTCAGTACATTAAAAAGAGCGGTAAACCGCTCTTTTAATTTGTCAAAAAACATGATAATTCGATATAATAAAGCTAAATTTAGATGAAGGATGAGGCAATATGATAGGTGCAGGAGAAATTCGGGTGAAACTAAAGCATAACCCAAAACAGTTATATGAACATCAAGTAGAGGCATTAGAGGTATTAAAAGAAATAGATCAGCACGAGTCATTTAAATCGGTATTAGTGATTCCTACAGGTGGAGGAAAAACATTAACTGCTTGTTGGTGGTTATTAAATGGTGTACTGAATAATAAGAAGAAAGTTTTATGGTTAGCACATCGACAACTTCTATTAGAACAGGCGGCTAAGACTTTTGAGCTAAATGCTTATGCAGATGTGATGACTAATCGATGGGGATTTAACTATCGAATTATTTCTGGTACTCATCAGTCAACTCAAATGATTGAACGTACGGATGATTTATTAATTGTCAGTAAGGATAGCTTAGCTAAGCGTGTGAAGAGTTTAGATCGTTGGTTAAAAGGTGAAAAAGAATTGTATATCATTGTAGATGAAGCTCATCATGCGAGTGCACCAACTTATGAGAAGATTTTAAATCATCTTCAGACTAAAGTTCCGAATATGAAATTACTTGGGTTAACGGCGACCCCTTTCCGAAGTGATGCCCGTCATCTAAGTGAAGTGTTTCCAGATGATATTGCCTATAAAATTGATTTAACAGATTTAATTAAACGAGGGATTTTATCGCTTCCTCATTTTGAAGAATGTCAAACAGATTTAGTTTTAGAGTTAACGAAAGAAGAACAAAAAAAGTTAGAGCTTGAAGATTGGATTCCATCTGAGATTGCCATTAAAATAGCGAAGCATAAACTTAGAAATGCTATAATTGTTAGGCAATATGATTATAAAAAATATGGACAAACCATTGTTTTTGCGATTAATCGAGTCCATGCCTTAGTCTTAAAGTCATTATTTGAAAAATCAGGTGTGAAATGTGGGGTTATTATTTCCCGGGAAACTGATGATATTTTGGAAATGAAACAATTTGGTGCAGAAAATGAGGCTGTTATCACGGCTTACCAATGTGGGGAAATCAATATATTAATTAATGTCAATATTTTAACGGAAGGGGTAGACCTTCCTCAGACTCGTTCTGTTTTTTTAACCCGTCCAACGACTTCAGCAACATTAATGACGCAAATGATTGGTCGAGCTTTACGCGGAAGTAAAGCAGGTGGAACTAATGAAGCCTATATTGTCAGCTTTATTGATGATTGGCAAGATAAGATTAATTGGGTGAATGCAAAGACATTGATGAATGAACAGAAAGAGTTACGAGAAGGAGAGTTGAGTGATCGGGTCGAAAAGATTTATGAGCAGATCTCATTGGCTAAATTAGAGGAATATATTCATTTATTAGATGCAAGTATTGATACAACTCAACTCGAGTCGATTCCGTTCATTAAACGAATACCATTAGGGATGTATGCCTTTACGCTTGTTGATCGAGGGATTGAACGGAGTCATCAAATTTTAATATACGATAGTACGAAGCGTCGCTACGATCATTTGATTGCACAGTTACCACAGTTCTTTAATTATCATCAAATTAAAGGTGAGATTACTTCACCTCATTTATTACAAAAGTTAAGTGATATTTGTGCACGACGTTGCTTTTTAGGTGAGCTCATTCCCGCCTATGATGAACGTGATGTTAAAGCGTTGCTTCAATATTTTAGTGTTCATCAAGAAGCGCCACCATTTATTCCATTTGAACAATTAGATCGTGAGCGTGTGGATTTATCGAAGGTGGCTCAAACTATTATTGACGAGCATTTGACGCGTTCAGAGCAACGTGCTTATATCGATCAGTTGTGGAATAGCCCAGAGTCTTTATTCTCTATTTATTTTCATAAAAAAGTATTTTTTATGCGACAACTAAATATTGAATTGAGAAAATTAGTGGAGGGAGAGACACGTGGAGTTAGTTAATGTCTATGATATTGCAACATTTTTATCTGTTATTGACGTTTCATATATAAGAGAACGACAAATCATTAGTGAATTATATCGGGATTTACAATATGAAGGATCTTTGAATGAGTTTATGTTAAACGTTGATGAGCAATTAGAACAATTAGACGTTCAAGTGATGAAAGAGATTGATGAATTACAATCACAAATGAAAAAAAATCTAATTAGTTGTCACTTTGAAAAAGATATGGCACACTATTTGAAAGTTATGAAACTTAGGATGCAATATACTGAGGCTGACTATGTGAAAATCAAGCTACGCACTCTTTTAAAGCAATTAGGTTATAAGCGCCGCAGTGATAAATTAGTAGCGGAACTAAATGAGATGTTTCAACAATTAGGTTTAATGGTTTATAAAAAGGGTGGAATTTTAGGTGATTTATCTGAATTAGCATTAGATGAATTTATGACCATTCGATTAAGGAGTGAATAAGATGTTTAAAAAGCAGATTCAATCATATGTTCCGATGAATGAGCAAGAAGTACAGGATCAAAAAGTGATATTAAATTATATCAAATTATTTGAGCATAATATTTTAACAAGAGAAAATGAATTTGCACATCTGACAAGTTCAGGATTTATTTTAAATGAGGCAAGAGATAAAGTTTTAATGATTTATCATAATTTATATAATAGTTGGGCTTGGACAGGTGGGCATGCTGATGGTGAGGCAGATTTATTAGCAGTGGCAATAAAAGAAGCTAAAGAGGAAACAGGGGTTACAAATATTCGTCCATTAAGTACAGAAATCATGTCATTAGATATTTTACCGGTTTGGGGTCATATGAAGAAAGGGAAGTATGTAAGTTCTCATCAACATTTAAATGTTTCTTATTTATTAGTTGGAAGTGAGGAAGATGTATTACGTATTAAAGAAGATGAGAATAGTAATGTCGGTTGGATTCCAGTTAATGAAATTGAAACATACTGTCAGGAACCACAAATGATCCCTATTTATCAAAAGTTACTACAGCGTGCAACAGTTCTATAAAACAGTTGTAAAATATAAAAGAAAAGTCTTAGAAAACATGTTTTTCTGAGACTTTTTTTATTTATGTAAAGGGTCAGTTTTATTTTCAAAAATGTTCTTTTTGTGTTCTATGTAAAAATAATGGTGAAAATGTTGATTTTTGTATAGAATTTGGATATAATGCTTTCGTAAGTAAAAAGGACTAAAATTATCCAAATTTAGGGATAAGATTTTAGCGGAAAAATTCAATGGCCATATTGAATAGGAGGGCATGAAAGTGAAAAAATTAGCAGCATCATGTGCAGTATTATTTGGACTATCATCAATGGTAGCTTGTTCAAATGGAAATGAAAATCAAAACGAACAAGAAAACAAAGATTTAGTGACTTCAATTGAAAATCCAGTTGAAATCGAATTCTGGCATGCTATGTCAGGACCAAACGAAGCAGCAGTTAATCAATTAGTTGAAGATTTCAATGCGACAGTTGGTCAAGAAAAAGGAATCACAGTTAAGCCTATTTATCAAGGGGCTTATAATGACTTAAAATCAAAGGTAACAGCGGCAATTAAAGCAAAAACAGCACCAGCTATTTCTCAAGCATATCCTGATTGGGTAGCAGAGTATTTACAATCTGGAGCGGTTGTTGAATTAGATAATTATATTTTCCATGAAGAAGTAGGGATTGAAAACTTTGATGATATCGCTGAAGCATATCGTAAAGAAAATAGCCAATACGAAGGGAACAAATTTTACTCTTTACCATTTAATAAATCAACAGAAGTTTTATACTACAATAAAACATTCTTTGAAGAGCACAATTTAACAGTGCCAACAACTTGGGCAGAAATGGAGGAAGTTTCTAAACAAATCACAGAAATTACTGGAAAACCTTCATTCGGATTCGATTCAGCGGAAAATGCTTTTATTACATTAGTTAAACAGTTCGGTGGAGAATATACAACATCTAAAGGTGAAGTATTATTCGGTGAATCTGATGCAGCTGTTGAAATGTTAGAAATGATTAAACGTAATACTGATGCTGGATACTGGCGTTTACCAGGTGAAGATAAATACATGTCTGGGCCATTCACAAGTGGTTTAGTTCAAATGTTTGTTGGTTCAACTTCAGGGGCTTCACATGTAATCAACGGATTAGCAGAGTCTGAGAATGCATTTGAGTGGTCAGCTGCTCCAATTCCACAACAAAGTGAAGATACTAAAGCAGTTATCCAACAAGGAACAAACGTTGTTGTTATGAAACAAGGGAATACAACAGATGAGCAAGTATATGCTGCTTATGAATTTGCAAAATTCTTAGGAACATACGATGCTAACCTTTACTGGACAATGAATACAGGATATTTACCAATTCGTCAAACAGTTGTTGACTCAGAAGAATATCAAAACTATATTGTTGAGTCAGGAGATATGACAAAAGAAGCTGGACCTGCACAATCAGACTACTACTTCTATGATGTTGTTTTCACAAATGATGACTTCACATCATATAATGTACGTACAGCTGCTGGGGTTGCAGTTGAAAATGTTGTATTAAATGGTATGGAACCAGCAAAAGCAGTAGAAGAAGCTTTAAGATCATTAAATTTAAAATAATCTTTTAATTGGGATAGTCTTGATGACTATCTCTTTTTTAATTTTGATTAATACCATTTTGTTTTTTGTCGAACTTTGTTATAATATTAAAAAGTAAATAGGTGAGGAGCTAGATGTTATGTTAGTGGATTTACATATGCATTCTTATTATTCAGATGGATCATTTTCTCCATATGAAGTGGTTGAATTAGCGAAGCAAAAAGGATTAGGATTTATTTCGATTACAGATCACAATACGATTGAAGCGCACGAAGAGTTTGAGGTAGCTTGTCAACAACTTGGTATGAAATATGTACTTGGTGTTGAGTTAGATTGTGTATTTGGGGAACGATCAGTACATTTATTAGCCTATGATTTTAAAGTAAATGAAGAATTTGCTGCTATTATTAAAAAATCACGTCATCAATTAGATCAAATGGGTGTTGATTTGATTAAGATTATGGAAAAAGAATATGATCATATTTCATCAGCTGATTATGAAGGTTATACATATGATCGCCGTTTAGGGGGATTTAAAGGTATTCATTATTTACATGATCGTGGATTTACTGAAAATGTGATGGATGGATTAAAAATTTATCGTGATTATGACGTTTTTTATAGTAACTATGACTTTCCAACGGTAGAAGAAGCGATTAAACACATTCATACTTGTGGAGGAAAAGCAGTTCTAGCACATCCAGGTAAGTATTATCGTAATAGTACGATGGAAGAGGTTGTTACTGATTTTGAGAAGTTATTAGCAAGTGAGATTGATGGAATTGAATGTTACTATCCAATTCATAGTGAGGAATTAACGGCGTGTTGTGTGAATTTCTGTGAAGAGCATGATTTAATGATTACGGTTGGGTGTGACTGTCATGGAGAGATGAGTAAAAAAGAAAACGAGTATGTCATGGGATGCATTCACAAAGATGAAACAGAATTAAAACTTAAATTTTAATTCTAAAAAAGCGAAGTTGAACTTCGCTTTTTTAGAATGTAACCGGTATCTCAACATGTGTAACCGTTAACAGTGTATATTACATGTATTGAATGTATGCGCTTTAGGTGGTATATTACCTAATGTAAACAATCTAAAAAAATTATGGGGGGCACCTAAACATGAAAAAATTATTGTCAATGGGCTTAATTGCTTCATTATCGGTAACAGGATTAGCAGCATGTGGAAATGAAACTGCTACAGATTCATCATCAAATACACCAATTACAGATGAATCTTCTAGCACAGCTAGTGGGGAAAAAGTCGAAATTAAATTATGGTTAGATAATGACGACTATGGAGCAGCGATGGAAACAGCAATTGAAGCTGCTTTACCTAATATTGATATTAACTTTGAAAAAGTAGGTTCAGTTGATGCCGTAAGTAAATTAGAATTAGATGGACCGGCTGGATTAGGAGCAGATGTATTCATCATGCCTCATGATCACATCAGTAATGCGATCAACGCTCAATTATTATTACCATTAGGAGCTGAAATTGGAGCAGATCTTGAAGATCGTTTCTTAGAATCTTCGGTTGGAACAGTTAAAGTTGATGATGCATACTATGGAGCACCTTTATCAACTGAAACTATTGCATTATTCTACAACAAAACATTATTAGATGAAGCTGGATTTGAAGTAGCTACATCATTTGAACAAATTAAAGAACAAGCAGCACAATATAATGATGAAAAATCAAACAAATTCTTAATTCGTTTTGATGCAGGAAATACTTATACAATGCATTTCTTCTTAACTGCAGGTGGATTTGAATTATATGGTCCAAACCATGATGATGCATCACAAGTTAACATCAATTCAGAAGGTGTTGTAAAAGGTTTAACATTCTATCAAACAATGAGAGAATATTTAAATGTACCTTATGCTGACCTTAAGTGGGATTCAATCGAAGTAGAATTCGCTAAAGGAAATGTTCCTTATGTTATCACTGGGCCTTGGTCAATTGGTGAAATCCAAACACAAGATGCAGGATTCGAGTGGGGAGTAACAACAATCCCAACAATTGATGGCGTACAACCTGAAACATTTGCAGGAAACATTATCGCTTCTGCTAGTGCATACACTCAACATCCAGAAGAGGCTAGACAAGTTATTGAATTCATGACTTCTGAAGAAGGATTACAAGTTATGTATGATGTTAAAGGAACAATTCCAGCATTAAAAGATGCAACAGTTATCGACGGTGTTAGTGAAGATCCATACATTATGGGAATCTTAGAGCAAGCACCATACTCTCAACCAATGCCAAGTTTACCAGAAATGTCAAGTTACTGGACAGCAGCAGAATCATTATACCGTCCTGTATGGGAAGGTCAAATGACTCCAGAAGAAGCAGCTGAAAAAGCTTTAGCAGATTATAACACTGCATTAGAATTATCAAAATAATTTAAAAGCACACACACATACACTAAAAGGCTATCTCATTTGAGATAGCTTTTTCTTATGTAATATAAAAGTATTATAGATGCTATGTAAAACCTTCTTTATTCAATTAATTTATCTGACATAAAGGTGTTGTAGTCTAATGAGTGACTAATATTCCTAAGTGTCAAACTTAGGAAAAAAATATATCTATATGAAGAGTAAGGATTTATTGAAAAGGGGTTTTTATCATGGATTTAGTTATGTCTGAAGAGATAAAAGCAAAATTGAAGGGAACAAAAACGGAACAAAATTTAAAAGATGCATTTGTAGGTGAATCGCAAGCATCAACGAAATATCGAATTTTTTCTGATGTTGCAAAAGAAGAAGGTTATGAACAAATTGCAGCCATTTTTAATGAAACAGCAGGAAATGAAAAAGAGCATGCGGAGGTTTGGTATAAGATTTTACATGCTGGCTTATCTGATACCTTAGCTAATTTGAAAGACTCAGTGAACGGAGAAACCCATGAATATACGAGTATGTATCCAGATTATGCAAAAATTGCTCGGGAAGAAGGATTTGAAGATATTGCCGTATTATTTGATCAAGCCGCTAAAATTGAAAGAGGTCATCAAATGAGATATGGAGAATTAGAAAAAAACATAGAGGAAGACAGAGTATTTAAAAAAGATCAGCCAGTCGTTTGGGAGTGTCGTAATTGTGGGAATCGAGTATATGGGAAAGAAGCGCCTGAACGTTGTCCATTCTGTGGCTATCCGCAAGGATTTTTCGAGTTGCCTTGTCATAATTATTAAGAAGCAGATAAGATACCTTATCTGTTTTTTTATCAAATATTTGGATTTATTTTCAATAAACAGGAATATTTTGGTATAATGTTTGATGGATGAAAGAGGTGGAGAGAGTGAAGAAAATTGGATATGTAATTGATGAGGCAATTGGCTATTTCACACCAGATATTTCCCGAATTAATCATCTTTTTAAGGTATATAGTTATGCCAAAACGATTGGGGAAATGGAAAATCTAGATGAAAAAATGCAAGAGATATTAGAAGTAACAGCTGTTCTTCATGATATTGGAATCAAGGTAAGTGAAGAGAAGTATCAATCTAGCGCAGGCTGTTATCAGGAGATTGAAGGGCCAGCGATTGCAAGAAAAATACTAGAACAATTAGGATATGATGAAGTGTTTATTGAACGTGTCTGCTACATAATTGCACATCATCATACATATCATGAAATTGATCGATTAGATTTTCAAATCTTAGTTGAAGCTGATTTTTTAGTTAATATTGATGAAGATCAAATGAGTAAGGAAGCAATTCAATCAATTAAAGAGAAAATTTTTAAAACTCGCACTGGAATTAATTATATAAACCATTTATATTTATGAAGCAGTAAAAGTGGAATTTGAGGATTATCTCAGACTTGCAGATTTATAATAGAGACATTTGTGGTGGATAATTCTTGTAATGAATAACGAAATAATTTCATAAAAATTTGGTATGCAAATATTTATGGTTTAGCGACTCAACTTAAGAACAAGCATGCTCACTTATAGATGAAAACTTCTTGATATGTGAGCACCAGGAATGATAGAGGAAATTAGGTGCTTCATATGTAGAGGATGATATTTATTTAATCGTGTACTTTAAATAAAAAGCGTAGAACAATATAGTTTTACGCTTTTTTTAGATGAGATGAAAAAAGACGCTCATCAAATAATGGCGTCTAATGATTTCTTATTTTATTTCTTGAAAGTATGCTTCTTCATTTAAACAGTTTTCTGATTTAGCAACGACAACAGCTGTTGCAGAGTCTCCAACAACGTTTAATGCTGTTACTAACATTTCTACTGGACGGTTAATCGCTAAGATTAATGAGTAAGCTAATAGTGCGGCATCATTTTGATATCCCATTCCAGATAAGACGGTAAATAGAATGACTGCTCCGGCACCTGGTGCAGCAGGTGTTCCGATTGAAGCAATTAATGCTAAGATGGCAATTAATGAAATACTTCCGAATGTTACGTCATATCCTGCACTTGAAGCGATGAAGATAGCAGCAATGACTTGCATGATTGCCGTCCCGTTCATGTTAATTGTCATTCCTAGTGGTAAGATGAATGAGGCAACTTCTTCATTTACTCCTAATTCTTCAGTTGTTGTTTTTGTGTTTAACGGTAATGTAGCAGCTGAAGATGAAGTTGAGAATCCAAACATGGCAACTTTTCCAATCTTTTTAACGAATGGCATTGGATTTAAACGAGTTGCAATTAAGATGAATAGGGCGTAACCAACTGTTAAGAATACTAATAAAGTAACAATGACTGTGATCACGTATGCTAAGGCTGGTTTTAAATGTTCAACACCGTAAATCGCAAATGTACGAGTTAATAATACAAAGATAGCGAATGGTCCGAACTTCGTAATTAAGAACGTTAAGAAGACGGTGATAATTTTATTGACATCTTCTAATAATTTTTTAAGAATTGAGATTTGGTCTCCTAAATGATTGATTGATAAACCAGTGATCACCGCTAAGAAGACAATTGATAAAATGCTTCCGTTTGTTGTAAATACTGAAGCAATGTTGTTAGGGATAGCTTTAACAAGGATTAATAATGGATTTGATCCTGTTGTTCCTGTTTGAGCTGTAATATTATCGATGCTGACGTTAAATACTCCAAGCTTATTTGCGAATAATCCAACAACACCTGCTAAAATTAAAGCGAAAAATGAAGTAGCTAAGAATCCAGCGATTGTTTTGTATGATAAGCGTCCTAATGTTTTTGTATCAGAGATACGGCACATTGCTAATGCAATTGATGTAAATACCATAGGTACAATAACTAATTGCATTGAGTTTAAGAATAATTGACCTAAGATGTAGAAGATTCCGATAGCATCCGTTGCACCTTCAGCACTAATATCTTGGAATAAGATTTTATTGATAGTCGCCCAAAGGTCAGCATTTCCACCTGCTAATAAGTTTTCACGTAACATTAAGAATAATGATCCCGTTACTAAACCACAGACAAGGGCAATGGCCATATGAATGGCTAAACGATTTTTATTTTGTTTTTTAGTCATTGAATAAGTCTCTCCTCTATTATAGATGTTAGGACCCAATCATCTTATTAGATTAAACAGGGTTAGTGTCTATAAGATGAATAAAAAAAGCCTTAAATTCCATTAGATATCACGAACTTAAGGCATAAATGAATACAGCAATATAACTAAAAGATAGACCAATACTATCATTTAGTATAAAATAACGACTATATTTTTCCTTAATTACTTCTCGTGAGTAATCTTAAAGGGTTCCTACTTGAAAATAAATATACTGATTTCTAGTCGTAGAGTCAAGCTTTTTTTGAAATAATAGTATAAAAAAGTCGTAACTCGTCGATTTGATTTATCTTTTTTCTTAGTTATCTTATTTTGGTAGACCTGTATACAAATGTTAGAGCATACTATCATTTGATAAAATAGACAATAAGTCACTAGATACTCTGAGGTGAGGTTGTGTTACAATAAAGGTGAACGCAGGAGTTACCGTAAGACATACTCAACCAATAGGAGAGATACTTATGAATAAGAAACTTGTTGCGATTATGACTTTTGTTCTTATTACTTTAGGAGCAACAATGACGGTTACAAGTCACAAAATAGAAGCAGAAAATCCGAATGAGGCAGCGATATTATCATCATTGATGCTACCACAGTTTAAAGAAAAAGATATGATAGCATCTATCGAAATAAAACAACCTGTAAAGGAAGAGACTCAAGTTTCATTAATACCTGATGAAACTAAAACAGATCATGTAGTTATGGCGAAAGAAGAACAGCTTAAAGGAGATTCCTCATTACAACCATTAACGACAGAGCCAACAGGTGGAACAGTAGCTGAATCCGTTGATGGATTTATGTCGTATGTTGAGCAGTTAATCTTTGAAAAGGTCAATCAAGAGCGTGAAAAAGCTGGATTATCACCTTTTGAGAATAATCAGATCATGAGTCAATATGCTCGAACAAAATCACAAGATATGGGTGAACGAAATTATTTTGCTCATGAAAATCCTGAAGGCGATTTAATGAGTGCCTTCATGCAACAGGATGGAATTACTTATCAAGCGTGGGGTGAAAATATTGCCTATATTGGAGGCGATATGAATGAAAGCCTAGAGGCATTAGCAGAACAATTTATGTCTAATTGGATGAACTCTAGTGGACACCGAGCGAATATTTTATCTACTAATTTTTCTAGTATTGGGATTGGTGTTTATCGATGTGGAGATAAAGTTTATGCTACTCAAGAGTTCTATCGTTAATTATATTACTTTAAAAGGTACTTCTATTGTCTAGGAGTGCCTTTTTATTATTAATTGCTTCAATTATTAAAATCATTTATTTCTTTAACATTTTTTTCTATAATAAAAGAGTAGTTGATGAAGAAATATAAACGTTAATAATAGTGAAAAAAGGAGGATGGCTATGGAGTCACGTATTAGTGGAACAACTCAATTAATAGGGATCATTGCAACACCTATTGGTCATAGTATTTCACCTAAAATGCATAATGCAGCTTTTTCTAGGTTAGGACTGGATTATGCTTATTTAGCATTTGATATTGAACAGTCTCAATTAGAGGATAGTGTGAAAGGTTTAAAGGCAATAGGAGCTAGAGGGTTTAATGTATCCATGCCATATAAAACAGCAATCATTGAGTATTTAGATGAATTATCGCCTACGGCGAAATTATGTCAAGCAGTCAATACAGTTGTGAATGAAAATGGAAAATTGGTTGGACATATGACGGATGGAAGTGGATTAATTCGTTCACTACAAGATGAAGGTTATGATATTCGAGGGAAAAAAGTAACGGTGATTGGTTGTGGTGGAGCTGGAAAAGCGATTCAAATTCAAGCAGCGCTAGATGGAGTATCGGAACTCTCTATTTTTAACCGTTCAGCTGAGAGAGGACAACAAGTCGTTGACTTAATTAACAAACATACAAATTGTAAAGCAACCTTTTATCACTTAAATGATGAATTAGCATTAAAAGAACAGTTAGCAGATAGCTATCTTCTTATTAATGCCACGAGTATTGGGATGGCTGAATTAGAAGGCCTGTCTTTTATTAGCGATTCTAGTGTTTTGCATCCTGGCTTAATCGTCTGTGACATTATTTATAATCCAAGAAAGACGAAGTTGCTACAACAGGCGGAAGAAGCGGGATGCAAGGTTATGAATGGAGTTGGGATGATTATTTATCAAGGAGCAGAAGCCTTTAAGTTATGGACAGGTGAGGAGATGCCGATTGATTATATTAAAGATGTTCTAGATCTTAAATAAGATAGGAGAGGTATTGATGAAAATCTTAGTCTTAAATGGTCCAAATTTAAATATGGTTGGAATTCGTGAGCAAGGTATCTATGGAAATCGTAGCTATGGAGATATCGTAGCCTATATCAAGGAAGAAGGAACAAAACGTGGACATGAAATTGAGGTTCTTCAAAGTAACTATGAAGGACAAATGATTGATTGGTTCCAAAAAGCATACTTTGAAAACTATGATGGGATTATTATCAATCCAGGAGCATATACTCATTACAGCTATGCCATTCATGATGCAATTAAATCAGTCGTCACGATTCCAACGGTTGAAGTCCATCTTTCAAATGTTCATGCCCGTGAGGAATTCCGTCATAAATCAGTGACAGCTTCAGCCTGTATTGGACAATTATGCGGATTTGGTGAGTTTGGATATGTTCTAGCTATTCAAGCGTTAGAAGATTATAAAGCAAAACAAAAGGCTTAATTGAAGTGGATTTGAGTCATAAAAAGACTTTCTAACTTTTCTTAGGAAGTTTTTTTTCATGGTAACAAAACAGTCAGTTTTTTTTTAGTTGAAGATGAGATAATAAAAATAAGTTCTTTTATAATAGTTTGAGGGGAAATGGCATATAATTTAGTAGATTGTTAAATTTTAATGAATATTCTTTATAAAGGAAGTGCCCGGGATGAAAAGACGATGGATGTTAATCATGACGATGGTGGTTTTATGTGGATACCTTTTTTCATGTTCAGCAAAAGAGGATCAAACGGGAAGTCAACCACCACAATCGCAAGAATCTCATCAACGTGAGCCGTGGAGTTTGATTTATTGAGTAGTATTTTTTAAAAGATTAACCATAAGATTGAGTTGAATGAAAAGAAATAGCCTTATCGGGAAAATGATAAGGCCTTTTTATTTGGTTAATATAGGATTTTTAGTTTATAATATTAAATAAAAGGGGTGATTTCGTTGTATCAAACACGAGGGCGTATTCGATTTAGTGAAATAGGTGAAGATGGACGGTTAACACTGCATCATTTAATTAATTACTTTCAAGATTGTAGTACTTTTCAATTAGAGGATATTGGGCTTGGCACAGATTATTTTATGCAACAAGACTTAGCTTTTTATATATTATCGTGGCAAATCGAAATCAATCGGTTACCTAGATTTGGTGAAGAGATTAAAGTTGGAACGTTAATCTATGATTGTAGAGGGATGTTTGGCTATCGTAATTATGTTCTGTTTGGTGCAAATGATGAAGTTTTAGCGTATGCTAATGTGTGTGGGTGCTTCTTAAGTGTAAAAACCGGATCTTTTGTTAAATTAACGATAGATGAAATTGAAAAATATCCAATTGAACCGAAGTGGGAGATGACCTATTTACCACGAAAAATCAAAGCACCTAAGGCTGAGAAATATATGGATGCGATTCGTGTTAGTCAATTTCAAATCGATACAAATGGCCATATGAATAATAGTCAATATGTGGCAATTGCTTCGGAATACTTACCTGCACAAATTCAGGTTAAGCAAGTTCGAGTCGAGTATAAAAAAGCAGCAAAGTTAGGAGATTGTTTAGTCCCAACTATTGCAAGGCAAGAGGATATTTATTATGTCACCTTATGTGATCAAGAATTGAATCCTTATGCCATTGTTGCGTTTCAGGTTGAATAAAAATTTTACTCCTTTTATCACTGATTTGTGTTTAGGAGGTTTTAAGCCTGTCACTTTGATGAATTTTATGTAAGTTATATATCTGTTTTGTTAAAGAACCGTGAATGAATGGTTCTTTTTTTGTTATAATGTGTCATTTTTTTAATTTAGGCTCATACATTATATTAATAAGATCTATTTGTAGATTTTGATGTTCAGTGAGAAGTGAAGGAGAACAATGGAATAGATGTGGGGGGGATGAGAGGATGACAGTCGTAGAAGATGGATTCATGAGCGATGAACGAGCAACCTCAATCATTCAGGCAGCCAATGATATGCTTGATTATTGTGAGCTTTGCGAAAGTAAAGTGAATGATTTTATAAAAATCGCCAATTGTATTTTAACTCGTCAAGAATATTATGATTTCTTAGCATTATATAAACGATTTGATAATAATTTCGGAATTTTAGAAAGTTTAGTCTCACAATTAACTTATCCAACAACTATTTTGCAAGCCGTATCTATTTCAGCTGTCATTAAAGAAATCCAACGAAATATGGATGAGTTAGTTGACATGATGGAAACCTCAAATGTACGAATTGAAGCTCAACAAATTAATGTCAATATGGCTAAGCTTATTGAAGAATTAATTAACTTCATGGATTTTGATGCGATTGATTATGATGATTTAGATGAGGCGATGACACGCACGTTTATTATTTTAAAAGTAGTAGATGTATTTGATAAAGAGTATAAGCAAGCCTATTACCCAATGAATGTTTTACATATTATTTCATTTGATACGAAAGTCGAAGCCTATACGTATGCACTTGAACATGGAATTAGTAAAGATTTTATTTTAAATAGATATGGGCACCTCTTATGAAATCATAAGTGGTGCTTTTTTTAAAAATATGTCTACTGAGTGCTTAATCTGGATCAAGAGTCAATAAGAAAAGGATTGAAGTGAGATGACATCAATCCTTTAGTTTTTTTATTTTATTGATTTGAGTAGCCGCATCCTGATAACCAAGTTCATATAATTCTTTTAATTTATTAATGTCTTTTTCAAAACGACTGATTTTTATCGGATGAGAAGGTGCAATGACGGTTGCTTTTCCTTCTTGTTCAAGTTGTTTAATGAATTCAAGGGTTTCGTTATACATGAGGTGGCGGTTATCAAGTGTCTTAATCATATTAGGATATTTTTTTAAAGCTCTTGAATAGATAAATCGGAAGCTTTCTGGTTCTTTAATAAAACTACGATCTCGAGTTAGCACAACAATGACATGATCACACCCGTCTTTTAACGCCTGTTTGACAGGAATAGAGTCTGATGTTCCCCCATCTAAATATTCTCCCTCTTGGTAAGGTACAATAGGTGAAAAGACGGGAATAGAAGAAGACGCTTTAATAATCGTTGAATCATAATTTAAATGAGTTTTATCGAAATAAACGGGTTGACCAGTTAAGGCATCCGTGACCCCTACCTTGAATTCACACGAAGAAGCCAAAAAGGTATCATAATCAAATAAATCAAGTTGATGAGGAATCTGATTAAAAATAAAATCCATTCCAAATAAAGATTTTGTTTTAATAAAATTATTTAAGCTTAGATAACGTTTATCATTCAAATAACTGGTATTGACACGAAAGTTACGTCCTCTCTGTTTGGAAACATAGGAAACCCCATTACAAGCTCCCGCAGAAACACCGATCACGTAATCAGCCATAATATCTTGATCTAATAAATAATCTAAGACACCACTCGTATACAATCCGCGCATACCGCCACCTTCTAAAACGATTCCTACTTTCATGTGAACACTCCTTTAATGATTATGTTAGTATTTGTATTCTAACGAACTTAATTTTAAAAAAATGACGAATTTTGTCGATGGTTTTTCACTTTCTAGACACTTCGCTTTGTCGTTAAACGAACATTTATGCTAAAATAATTTTTAGGTGAAAAATTACCTGTGTTTACAATGTATTATTGGATAAAGTGGGAGGTTTTAGACATGCCTCGATTTAAGAAGATTTATATTGAAATTACAAATCGTTGCAATTTAAAGTGTGACTTCTGTCCGAGTGCGACACTTGGTCGAAAGGGGCGTGTGATGACAGAGTCAGATTTTATACATATATTAAATGAAGTGAAGCCGTATACGAATTATTTATATTTTCACTTATTAGGAGAGCCGTTTTTAAATCCACGTATTGGACGCTTTTTAGAACTGAGTCATGAAGCAGGAATGCAGGTTAATTTAACAACGAATGGGACATTGATTAAGAAGGTTGAAGATATTTTAATTCAAGCACCCGCCCTCAGACAAATTAATTTCTCAATTCATTCATTTGAAGCGAATGAACAAAATGGAACACTCGAAGATTATTTATTAAGTATTGCTGATTTTATTGACCGGATTCAAGCGGTGAAGCCTATATATTGTAATCTTCGTTTATGGAATATGGATGCAGAAGAATTAAAGGCGAAAAATTCATTGAATCAAGAGATTTTAACGTTAATTGAAAAGTCTTTTAAATTAGATGTTAATTTAAGTGAGAAATTACAAGAAACGCATAATATTAAGATTAAAGATCGGGTGTTTATTAATATGGCCGAAAAGTTTGAATGGCCAACACTTGAGCGTGACGTGATTAGTGAGAAAATGTTCTGTTATGGGTTGCGCGATCATATTGCGATTCAAGCCGATGGAACAGTCGTACCTTGCTGTTTAGACAGTGAAGGAAAAATTCCACTAGGAAATGTTCATGAAACACCATTAAATGAAGTTTTAGAAAGTGAGCGTGCTAAAAATATGTATGACGGATTCTCACGCCGTTGTGCTGTTGAAGAGCTTTGTAAACGTTGTGGCTATGCCAAAAGATATTAAAGGAGTGTTGGAATAAAGATGATTAGACCCATTATGAAGGATGAAGTCTTTTTAGCGCAAAAATCAGTACCAGCTACAAAAGCAGATTTACCAGTCGTTGAAGATTTAATCGATACATTAAGAGCCAATCTTGATGGTTGCGTAGGAATGGCAGCTAACATGATTGGAGTGAAAAAACGCATTATCATCTTTGCGATAGGAGAAATAATTGTTCCGATGATTAATCCAATAATCGTGAAAAAAGAAAAAAGTTATGTGACTGAGGAAAGCTGTTTATCTTTAACAGGTGTTAGACAAACAACACGATATGAAAGTATCGTTGTCGAATACTTAGATAAAGACTTCAAAAAACAAAAAGGAACATTTACAGGATTTGTCGCACAAATTATTCAACACGAAATCGATCACTGTAATGGGATTATTATTTAGGAAAGAATATAGTGTATGATGTGAGTTAATGATAAAAGAAGTGTGGTAGGATAGAATAGTTTAAAGCTAATTAGAGTAAAATTTGATTAGCTCTTTTTTAATAGCTAGGTATAGATTATTATGATGGGGACTAAAATGAGAAAGAATATGTGTTTATTCAGTCAATAAGTCGTAGTACCATTAAATAAAAAGCTCTCTAAAAAGTGAGAGCTTAGTGATTATGACTAGTATTTGAAATTAAAAAGCCGATGGTTGTTGAAATTAAATGATCAACTTGAGTAATGCCATCACTATAATTATTCTGCTTGGTTAAAGCAATAACCATTAATGTGATGAGACAGATAAGGCAAACGCCTGCCGCAAATAGGACTCGAATACTCGTTCCTTTCAAAAGTGGAACTTCAGTTTGTAAGACAGGGTCTTTTTCCGTTTCTAAATCAGGTTCGGTCACTCCCCTTGTAAGAAGACTGTCATTGTCTATCTCTTGATTTTTTATTTGAGGTTCCATGTCTTGATTGAATATTTCACGAGTTATATTTTGGACTGATGTTTCAGGATTTGATTCAGGTGTTTCAGTATTTGAATCTTTTTTTTGTCCGTTAGAGTTATTGTTTTGGTGTGGAATATTCATTCCTAAAATATACCCGAATATACTTGAAAGGCTCGTTTGAAAAATCGCATTAATAGTAGGTTGCGAATGGAAAGCTGGCACAAATATCGCGCAAATTAATTGAACTAAGAGAAAAACACCAATAATTAAGACCGTCTTACAAGCGATATCAAGTTCTTTCCATTCGTGTTTTAGTAGTTTGTTTAATGGAACGTTGTTTTTATTCATAGGTATCACCGTTGAGTAAGGATTAAATTTAAATCATGATATCTTATGTTTTTTATAAAATATTGAAAAGGATATCTATCCAAGTTCTATAGGTATGATAAAATAAAACATCATAGTGTTAAGCAGTAGTTATTTTTTACATCGAATGATTAGAGATGACCTTTGTTTAGCATAAGTCAATCTGTTAACTTATATATATAGAAATGGAAGTGAATTAATGAAGGAAACAATGAAAAAAATTTTAGAGTTTCGAGATGAACGTGGTTGGAAACCATACCATACACCTGAAAATTTAGCGAAGTCAATTTCGATTGAAGCGGCAGAATTACTTGAATGTTTTCAATGGAACCATGAGTTTGATCCGATTCATGTTAATGAAGAATTGGCTGATGTTTTAATTTATTGTTTACAAATGGTAGATGTGTTAGGTGTTGATGCAAAGCAGATTATTTTTGAAAAATTAGAAAAGAATGCAGTTAAATATCCCGTTCAAAAATAAAAAGCCGTTTCAAATGAACGGCTTTTATCACGGATGAAAGGCATAAACCATCACAGTATAAGTCTCATATACAAAATAAAGGACCATACTGACTAAAAGGGCGGAATTAACAAATCGTTCGCCTTTAGCTCCTGTTTTAAAGTTCGCTAGTTTAATTTTTATTTTACACGGATAAAAAAGACACACGCCTTGATGCGTAAATAAATCGAGAACAATATGAGAAATATGACCGACCATTAATCCACACGTTAGAATGATATAAAAATCTTGTCCTACATTAAGTAGTGGTGCAAACGACATGAGAATAAAGAAAAAAGCAATGGACAAAAGACTGTGAGTTAGTGTTCGATGTTTAAAATGAGTTGAGATAAACTTTGAAATAAAGGGAAGAAGTTTTCCCATTTGTGAACTTTTCATATCAATATCAGGCAGTAAAGAACCGACAGTTGTAGCTACACAATAGAGGGTAATAATGAAAAGTTTAGAAAAGGTATTAGCTTCGGCATAAAGCGGTGCGATAAATAATTGATGAGTGATTAGTCCACAAAGTAAGCCTCCGCGTTGGTGAGTAGCGGCTGTCATGATTAAATTCCTCCTATGATTCTTCAATTGTCGAAAAGTGTCTTATATTCCAATATTATACCCTAAACTACCGAATATTTGTTTGGATTTTATCAGTAAAATTATGGAAAGGAGTGGGTCTGAAATGGGGTTAAATGAAGAGTTGCAGAAATTGAATGAGGCTCAACGAGCGGTAGTAGAAAATTTGAATCAGTCTCTTTTAGTTATGGCACCCGCTGGAACTGGAAAAACCAATGTCATCTCCTTACGAACAGCTCATTTTATTCAGTCAGGCATGAGTCCGAATCAAATATTGTGTTTAACCTTTACGAATAAGGCCTGTCATGAACTTAAAGATCGTCTGATAAAAATAATTGGAGCAGATGGGAAAGCAGTCTGCGTCAAGACGTTTCATAGTCTTTGTTATCAATTAATTAAAGAAGAAGCAAAATTACTGGGAAAATTATCTAACGATTTTATGATTATCGATGAAGAAGATGCGAAGTTTGTGATTAAGCAGTTAGTTGCAGATGCGGGGGTTTTAAGTGATAAAGCCTATGAATACATTCAAGCTCTCAAATTTTATCAAATAGGACGTGGTGAGGTGAATCAAGACTTAATTCATGCATTTCACCAATCAGAATCAGCCTTACGACTTTATTACACCTTGAAAAACTCAAATCTTGGGGTTGAAACATTAGCTTATTTATCGAATTATGGTTGGTGGCTTTATGAAGAATATCAACGTCATTTGAAAGAGCATCACCTGCTAGACTTTAATGATTTATTGTTATATGCCACGGAGTGTTTAGCCGAAGAAGAAATTTTGAAGCGATGGCAATCTAAGTTTCAAGTTATCGTTGTTGATGAGGTGCAAGATACAAGTATCGTAGAGTATGAGTTAATTCAAAAGTTAGCTTCACATTCAAACTTCAGTGCCTTTGGTGATTTTAATCAAACGATTTATGAATGGAGAGATTCAAATCCTGTTTTAATTCGTGCCAAAATTATGGAAGATTTTAATCCAATCTGTTTAGAATTATCATTAAATTATCGAGCGACAAAACGTCTCGTTCAAATGAGTGCGAATTATTTAGAGAATGGAAAGCGTGCACGCTTAATTAATCCTAGTTTATCACCAAAGTTAATTGAAGCAGCCAGTGACGTACTGGGGACTCGTCCTGTCTTTTATGAAGCGGGAACAAAACAAGAAGAAATGAATTTTATTATTGATCACTTAAAACATCATCGACAGGAAGATCTTGCGAAAACAGTTATCTTAACACGAAGTAATCGTCAAAATAGTGAAGTTGCTAACTTTTTAAAAGCAGATGGAATTCCGTGTTATCTAGTTGATCAATTATCTTTATTTAAACGCAAAAGTATTAAAGATTTACTTGCTATCGTTCGATTTTATTTGAATCCATCGGACGAAGTTTCTCTTCAAAGATTTATTCCTTTGTTATTTAAGTCGGTTGATTTAATACAAATGATTCAGCCTCAATATTTAAAACGTTATAAACAATACGACATGCGACTGGTCGATTTATTTTCAAAAGCGGCTTATGAGTATAAGGAACCTTATGGGTTATTGAAGCAATATTATGAAAACGGGCGAGTGATTATTTTTGATGTGGAATCAACTGGGCTTGATGTCACAAAAGATGAAGTCATTCAAATCGCTGCTATTGAGTTAAAAGAAGGAATAGTTGTTCAATCCTTTGAACGCTTTATTAACCCATTGAATTCAGTGGGGGAATCAGCCCTAGTTCATGGGTTTAGTGATGAGTTTTTAGAAGCGCATGGACAATCAGCCTATGATGTTTTTCAAGAGTTTTTACAGTTCATTGATGGCGCCCTTTTAATCGGTCATAATGTTCAGTATGACCTGAAGATTGTTCGTTCACATATGAATCGCGTAGGCTTATCATTTGACACAATCGTAGGTTATTGTGATACGCTAGATATTGTGAGGCGATTATATCCTAATCTCAAAAACCATAAGCTAGATACGGTGAGTGATTTTATTGGTGTGGAACACGAACCAACGCATAATGCGATGGATGATATTTTGGCCACAAAAGATGTGTTAGTTAAAAGTATGGAACGCTTAATGCAATGTCATGAACAGCGTAAGAAGGTCATGAGTTATTATCAGGCATCATTAATTTCTATCGTTAATCAGTTGGAACAAATAAATGCTTGGATTAATCAAGAACTTCCTTCACAGTTTTTATTAAAATTAATTGATGAGTTTAAAATCTGGGAGACAGCCCCATGGGTTGAAGATGAAGTGGAACAAATGAAGCATCATGAACTATTAGCTTGCTTAAGAGAAATTGAGGAGCAACATTTAACCGATTGTCCTCATCTTCCAATGTGGGAGTTATGGACACGAATTTTAGCCCAAACTTCGTTATCGGCTAGTGAACTGGATCGAGTTATGAAAGACCAAAATAAATTAGCGGTGATTACAGTACATCAATCGAAGGGATTGGAATTTGATCATGTGATTATTCCATTTTTAAATCAAGGGATGTTCCCGCTTGATTTTAATGGTACAAACCAAGAAGAGGAATGTCGTCTTTTTTATGTTGCCATGACCCGTGCGAAACAAACCCTTTTATTAACGCGTCATCTTAAGGATTATAGTTATTCTAAAAAAGAAAAGGAAAGAAGTCGGTTTATTGATTTCTTATACACACAAATAGGTGATTAAATGAATAAAATTTTTGAAGTAGAATATAATGCACAGCTCCCACAGTTAACAAAACAAGGCTTAACTTTAGTGGATTTTTATGCCACATGGTGTGGGCCATGTAAAATGTTAGCGCCTATCTTTGAAGAATTATCAGAGACTTATCAAAATGACGTTCAATTTGTTAAAGTGAATGTGGATGAAGTTCCTGTTTTAGCGCATGAATATCAAGTCATGACGGTGCCAACATTAATGTTGTTTAAGGATGGAAAACCGATTGAATCAGCAAAAGGATTTCATCCATTAAACGAACTAAAAGGATGGTTAGATTATCATCTTAAATAATAAAAAGGCTATGTTCATCTTTTTTGAACATAGCCTTTTTATTATTTAAGAAAACTAGTCTATTTATGGGGATAGGTAATCCCCCCCCCGTACCCCACCAAAGGACGATGTAAATCGTGTGAGGGCTCCATTTAAGATGTTTTCGTAGACTAAAGAGGCCCTGATTGATTCTAATACTTATTTTTACCTCTCGATCGCAAATTTTAACTATTTGTAACTATTTTGAGATAGCCCATTTATAATTATAATTTTTTATCAATGATGATGTATGGCTGTAGTTGATATGGTTTAGGAGCAACTTTACGATCTTGCCACATGTAGAAGAATTTTTCTAATGGGAAGATTGAATACCCGTCTTGCCAATGATCAGAAGTATCGTATGGGTCAGCAAAAATTAAAGTGTCATCTCCAATTGAAGGTGTCCCATTGTTATCATAACCAATAATAGCGACCCAATGTCCATCCCAATCGCCCCATTCAACCATAATTGGACGTCCAGCTTCTAAGTGACTAGTCAACCATTTTACAAAGTATGAATCTTTAGCATCATCTACCCAGGCAGAAGTTTCATCACTATTTTCAGAAGCGTATAGTGATGATGATGAGAATGTTGGATATAAGTTTCCGATATTAGATGGTGTAACCCCATCCTCTTCTTTTACTAAATCTTCTTCTGTGTAGTTGGTTTTATAGCTAGTTTCAATTACTTCAAATCCTTCTAAGTTTGAGAAGAAGTTATACATTTCTTCAACATTTGTCCCGTATTCATAGAAATTATTAGCTGTTCCAGGTAACGCATTTTCCTCATCCTCATCAACTGATGATCCCATTGCCACGGCGATATCCCATTCTGATAAATCAGTTTTTCCCATATGTGTGAGTGTCATTAATGCAACAGCATTTCCACAAGACCATTCTGTTGTTTGTTGCATTGTTTTAAAAGATGGGATAATTGTTAAGATTTCATCAGAAGTTAAGTGATAAAAATCAGGATTTACATAAAATCGTGACGTAGGATTATCACCAGCGAAAGCATAAGCATCTGCTCCACCATATTCATCAAAATCTTCACCTTCAATGAAATCAGGTTTTGTTTTTTCTATTGTTACAGCATGATTTGAACCATCAGTGGTTGGATTATTTTTACAAGCTGTTACAACTCCTAATGCCATTAGAAGTGAGGTGAATATTAGTTTTTTCATTTCGTTGCATCTCTCCAATCTATTTTTTTGCTATAAGTTTAGTAATTATAAACTTTGTGTAAAAAAACTAAAAAAATTACTCTCATAAAAAAATTAGTTAAATCTATTTTTTAAGCTTTATTTACGTCATGAAATGTATCATATACCATTTTAAAGCATAAATAAATAAAAAGTTCCGAAAAAAGTTGAAAAATATTAAACTGAAAGATAAGCAAAAATAAGAAAAGAAGAGGTATCATTAAACTTTACTCTCAATAGCTAGATTTCATGTGTGTGTTAGTGTATGATAAGTGAAGTATAGTTTTATCGTTAATATTGAAACAGTAAGGAAGATGAGGTATGAATGAGAATTTTCAAACGTTTTATTGGAGTAAATTAGATAATGTAGCGAAGTTATATGCCCTTGTTTCTAGTTCGAAGGCAACGAATGTATTTCGTTTATCTGTCAAGATGAAAGATATGATTCAAGTTGACCTTTTATCAGAAGCGGTGAGGGCAGCGTTAATTGAGATGCCTTCCTTTAGTGTACGTTTACGTAATGGATTTTTTTGGTATTACTTTGATATGAACTTACAAAAGCCTCGTATCCGAAAAGAATATACATATCCTTGTTCTAAAATGACGAAATTTACAAATAATAATTATTTATTTAGCATTACTTATTATGAGAAAATGATTCATTTAGAAGTCTTTCATGCGCTGGCAGATGGTGCAGGAGCCACTCAGTTTTTAAAGGTTATCATTTATCATTATCTCAAACGTTTATATCCAGAATTAGCGACGGAATCCATTGTGATAGGAGGAGATCATTCATCTTTACCTGCGATGGATGAAGACAGTTTTTTAAAGGTAAAAAGTGAAGCTCAATCAAAAGTCATACCGAAAACAACTGTAGCATATAAAATAACAGGTATTAAAAAACGTCCTCAAGAATTAAAGGTCATTCATGGGATTATGTCTGCTAAACAGGTCGTTCGTATCGCAAAGCAATATGAAGTGACCGTATCCAGCTTGCTATGTTCAATTTTGATTTATGCGATCTATGAACAAAATTATAAATTTAATCAGGATCTTCATCC
Source organism: Turicibacter bilis (assembly GCF_024499055.1). Lineage (NCBI taxonomy): Bacteria > Bacillati > Bacillota > Erysipelotrichia > Erysipelotrichales > Turicibacteraceae > Turicibacter > Turicibacter bilis. The sequence goes on from NZ_CP071249.1 coordinate 2,595,874, forward strand.
TATTATTGTCACGGTTCCTATTGATTTAAGAGGGAGATTTGGTTCACATACGTTAAGAAATTTCTTTTCAAATGTTAATGTGACGATTACACCAGGTCCTGACTTAAGCCTTGATGACTTATTAAAAGACGTTTCAAACCAATTGAATGAGGGAAAAAAGCCAGAAGTTGTGAATCGAAAAATTAATGATAATGTCAGTGCTCAAAAAAACATGATGATTCGTTTCGTGCCACTAGGAATTAAGAACATGGTGATGCGTCATATTTATCATGAAGCGGACAAAGGAGTTACAACAACGTTATCAAATTTAGGGCGTGTCGTCTTACCTGAATCATTAGCTCCATATGTTGAGGAAATGCGAATGATGATTCCTGTGACACCTCATCAACCGATTCGTTGTGGTGTTATTTCTTGTAATGATCAATTCGTTTTAACATTTACTTCTTCTTTAGAGGAAACAGATATTCAAAGATACTTTTTCAGATTTTTAAAAAAATACGGGATTGATATAACAATCTCTTGTAATGAGGAATTTAATCATGAAATATTGTTCTAAATGTCAGATGAAAGTACAAAATCAATTGAATAACTGTCCACTTTGTGGGCAATCACTGGAGTCAGTTGAATTTGAAATTGAGCGAGATTATCCAGAGCAATTTGCAAAAAAACGCCGTTTTTCCATTCGAAAATTCATTATTTTTTTAGCGATGGTGATTATCTCCTTCTCGTTTATCAGTGGGATTTTTCAGGATTTTCAATGGAATTGGGTATTCATTATTACAGCTGCAACACTTTACGTAACTATTAGTGCTATTTTAGGATCGCGTGTGAAACGAAATATTGGTCCAAATATTTTAACACAGGTTATTGGAATATCGGCTTTATCAATCATTATTGATTATTTTTTGGGATATAGTGGGTGGTCTTTAGATATTATTTTCCCGCTTGATTTAATGGCTGGAACAACCATAATTACTGTCATGATTCTTCTTAATCCAAAGCGATTTACGGATTTAGTTATTTATCAATTAATGTTTGGATTGATGGGAATTGTGATTTTGACGATGATTTATTTCCAAGTCATTATCTTCCGTCAAATTGCTATTATTGGAAGTTATTATACGATCATTACTTGTGTCGGTTTATTCTTCTTTGCGGATCGTCAGATGATTCATGAGTTGAAGAAAAAATTTCATTATTAATTAATATTTTTCATAAAAAATACAAATTATGTAAGAAAAGATTTACAAATAGAAAAATAGATGTTATAGTATCCATAAGTTAAATAATTCCAATTGAATCGTGATTCCTTATAAAGAGAAGTGGAGGGACAGGCCCGATGAAGCTTCAGCAACCAGTACAGATGTACAGTGGTGCTAAATCCGACAGAGCTATTCTGAAAGATGAGGAGAACAGGTTAGTATGCTGATTTTAAACTAAGGTGTTCTTCTGATTTCTCAGAAGGAATCCTTAGTTTTTTTAATTGAATAATAATCCTTATCGAGAGAAGTGGAGGGACAGGCCCGATGAAGCTTCAGCAACCAGTACAATGTACAAAGGTGCTAAATCCGACAGAGCTATTCTGAAAGATGAGGGAGTGAGTGAGAATTTATTTAGATTTGAACGGACTTCTTTCATCAGCATAAGGAGTCCGTTTTTATTTTGGAAACAGCAAGAAAGGAGAGTCAATATGATTGAACTGAAGAATGTGAGTAAAACTTTTTCGCTAAAGGGGAAGATTGTTGAAGCGGTTAAAGAGGTTAATTTGACAGTAGAAGCTGGTGAAATTTTTGGGATTATTGGATATAGTGGTGCAGGCAAGAGTACTTTAATTCGATGTTTAAATTTTTTAGAAGTTCCAACTGAAGGTGAAGTGATTGTTAATCGTCAAGTGCTAAATCAATTATCGCCCAAAGAATTAAGATTAGCTCGTCACAAAATTGGGATGATTTTTCAGCACTTCAATTTATTAAAGACACGAACTGTTTTTGATAACGTTGCTTATCCGTTAAAATGTCAAAAAATTAGTAAAGAAGAAAAGAAGGAAAAAGTACTACGTCTTTTGAATTTAGTGGGTCTAGAGGATAAAGCAGATGTGTATCCTTCCCAATTAAGTGGGGGACAAAAGCAACGTGTGGCCATTGCACGAGCATTGGCTAATGACCCTCAAGTTCTATTATGCGACGAGGCAACATCTGCACTTGATCCACAGACGACAAAGTCGATTTTAAAACTTCTTAAAGAAATTAATAAAGAGTTAGGATTAACGATTGTGTTAATTACGCATCAAATGGAAGTGGTTAAAGAGATTTGTCATAAAGTTGCGGTCATGGAGAAGGGCCGTATTATTGAACAAGGAAATATTGTTAGTGTCTTTTCAAATCCACAATCAGAGATTACAAAAGATTTTGTGTCCTCATTATTCCAAGATGAGAAAATCTTTGAGTTATTAGCAGAAAGAGCACCACTAGAAGAACTGAGTCACTTAGAGAAGCTAGTTAAAATCTCATTTGTTGGTCAGCAAACAGGACATGCCTTTATTTCGAAGTTATCAAAGCAATTTAATGTAGAGGCAAGTATTTTATTTGGAAGCATTGAGATTATTCAAAAGACCCCGATTGGTCATTTGATTGTTAGCTTCCATGGTAACAAAGAAGAAATCTTTAGTGCGATTAACTATTTAGAAAACTCAGATATTCAGGTGGAGGTGTTAAAGAATGAATCAGTTGCTTAATCAAATTTGTCCGAATGTCGTAGCGTATTTTCCAGAGTTAATTCAAGCGCTATGGGATACATTATTGATGGTGGTCATCTCGGGATTGTTTGCTGTGTTAATTGGTTTACCCATTGGAGTTGTTTTAGTCGTGACAAGACCGGGACATTTGTTAGAACAAAAAGCAGTTAATCTGATAGTGGGGAAGTTCATTAATGTTTTTCGCTCGATTCCATTTATTATTTTATTAGCATTTATTATGCCATTAACTCGAGCAATTGTCGGAACATCGATTGGATTAAAAGGGGCAATCGTTCCTTTAGTGGTAGGAACTGCGCCATTTGTTGCTAGACAAGTAGAATCAGCCTTATTAAATGTGGATCCTGGTGTGATTGAAGCTGCAAAGGCAATGGGATCAACGCCATTTGAAATTATTTATCGTGTCCTACTTCGAGAAGGGCTAGGTGGAATTATTTATGGACTAACGATTACGACGGTTAGCTTAATTGGATTTTCGGCCATTGCTGGAAATGTCGGTGGTGGAGGTTTAGGAGACTTCGCTATTCGTTATGGGTATCAGTACTATAAGGGAGATATTATGGTAGTAACGGTCATTATTATTATCATTTTAGTTTCAATCGTTCAAAGTGTTGGGGAAGCGCTTGAACGAAAGTTCAGTCATTAATGAACAAAGAAAAAAATCAAAGGGAGAGATAGAAATGAAAAAGAAATTATTAAGTATTGTAACAACGATTTGTTTAGGAATTTTATTAGTAGCGTGTGGTGGACAATCAGGAGATACTGACAAAGTCATCAAATTAGGGATTAATGGAGAAGTCAATCAGATTTGGAAAAGTGTTCAATCACGTTTAGCAGATGAAGGGATTGATTTACAATTTGTAACATTTAGTGATTATAATTTACCGAATCAAGCATTAGCTGATGGCGAAATTGATGCAAACTCTTTCCAAACTATTGCGTTTTTCGAACAATTTATTAACGATCATAATTTAGATTTAACATCAATTGGCTATACGGTTTTAGCTCCAATGGGAATCTATTCATCAAAAATTTCTGACTTAAATGAGTTACCAGATGATTCAACTGTTTTAATTCCAAATGATGCATCAAATGGAGGACGCGCCTTATTATTATTACAAGATGCGGGTTTAATTAAATTAGCGGATGAAGTTGGAATTACACCAACTGTAAAGGATATTGTTGAAAATCCTAAGAATCTTGAAGTTGTTGAATTAGTCGCACAACAATTACCACTTTCATTAGCTGATGCAGAAATTGCAGTTATTAATAATGGAGTTGCCGTACAAGCTAACTTATCACCTTTAAATGATTCTATCTATATTGAAAATACAGAAAGTGAGTCTGTTGTAAATTATTATAATATTATTGCGGCTCGTACGGAGGATAAAGATAATCCAACATTAAAAAGATTAGTGGAAGTTTATCAAACAGAGGAAACGAAAAAAGCAATTGAAGAGGAATATAAAGGGGCAAGTATTCCAGTTTTTGAATAAGAGTATAGGGGGAGATTATCATGGAACAAAAAATTATTAAAGTACAAGATTATTTAAATAAACGTCGAGAAGATTTTATTCAGATTAGTCATCAAATTCATGAACGTCCTGAGAGTGCAAACGAAGAATATTTTGCCTGTGAGTTATTAAGTGAGACATTACGCCAAGCCGGATTCGATGTTACTGTGAATGTGGCAGGTCATGAAACAGGATTTGTGGCTCGTAAAGCATCCTCTAAACCAGGTCCGATTATTGGGATTTTAGCTGAATATGATGCTTTAGCTGGACTTGGTCATGGATGCGGACATAATATTATCGGGGCTAGTAGTGTAGCAGCCGGTTGTGCATTAGCTCAAGTGATTGAAGAAACGGGTGGGGAAGTCGTTGTATTTGGAACGCCTGCTGAAGAAGGGGGAGATAACGGAAGTGCAAAAGGATCATTTGTTCGCGAAGGATTATTTAAGGACGTTGATGTTTGTATGATGATTCATCCAGGTAGCAAGACGACTATTACTGGACCTTCTCTTGCTAATCATCCAATTGAGTTTGAATTCTTTGGACGACCAGCTCATGCAGCGGGATGTCCAGAGAAAGGAATTAATGCCTTAGATGCGATGATTGTGTTCTACAATGCAGTAAATGCACTTCGTCAACAATTGACACCAGATGTTCGTATTCATGGAATTATTACACATGGTGGGGATGCACCAAATATTATTCCTGAATATACAAAAGCAAGATTCTATATTCGTGCTAATACGATTCAAGTTTGCGAAGAAGTGACTGAACGTGTGATTAAAGCAGCAGAAGGAGCAGCTTTATCGACGGGATGTGAATTAAAATATACGACTTATCAAAATATTGTGGAAGATTTAATTGTTTATCCAAAGTTTAATGAATTATTTACAAAAGTGGCGACTGACCTTGGACTAGAAGTAGAGGAACTTGATCCGAATGCTTCACGTGGTTCAACAGATGCAGGAAATGTGAGTCAAGTGGTTCCAACGATTCATCCATCACTTAAAATTTGTGAACCTCATGTTGCTAGTCATACTAAAGAGTTCAAAGAGGCGGCGGCTTCTAAAAGAGGTGATCAAGCGGTTTTAGATAGTGCTGAAATTTTAGCACGTATTAGTTTAGAGTTACTGTTAGATTCTCAAAAATTAAAAGAAATTAAAGATGAGTTTGCATTGTTAAAAGCTGAATAGTCAAAGACAAACGCATAGAGCAATCTATGTGTTTTCTTGTTTTTATCATTGTTATTTTGCTGAAGAAAACATAAAGTGATGATTAGTGAATATAATGAAGTAATTTAATCAAAGCTGTTGGGATAGGAGGAGAAGAAATGAATTCATTTTTTGAAGGACTTGGAAAGAAAGTTTCTCAAACAGGACAAGATGCGATGAAAAAAACGAAAGAACTAGCTGAGATGACAAAAATTAATTCGCAAATCGCTGAGGAAGAGAAGAAACTGAATAAATTATATATGAAGTTGGGACAACTTTATTATCAGATGCATAAGAATAATCCGGAGTTAGTATATACGGATATTTGCCAAGGAATAGGTGGATGTTTACAGACTATTGATCGATATGAAGTGATGTTAAACGAGTTAAAAGGGATTAAGCGATGTGAGAAGTGTAAAACGGAAATGCCGATTTCATCAACGTTTTGTCAAACGTGTGGAAGTAAATTAAATGATGAACGAGAAACCATTGTTTCGACCATTTGCCCGGAATGCGGAATGGAAAATGGAGGGCATGCAACGACATGTATTAAATGTGGAAAGTTACTATAAGAAAAAGCTGTTGATGTTTAAATCAACAGCTTTTTTATAATTATCTATCTAGAGGGAGATAAGTTTTTACATAATGAAAACCTTTGGTTTATAAAAGCAACTTTAGAAATCAGTTCTGTATAGTGATTACCATTTAAATGCGTTCCAATCTTCTGCGTATTTAGCGAATAATTCATTAATAGCTTTACCGATTTCAGCATATTCTTCATCTTTTAAGTTAGCTAATGAAACACGAATTGACCAAGATGGTCCTTCAAATCCACTACCATTTAATAAGACAATACTGTAACGATCAGCTAATTCAAATAAGAACTCTAATGAATTTCGTTCCTCTTTAAGGTATTCAACGAATTCCTCACCATATTTAAGTTTTGCCCAAACCAGTAAATCAATTTCGTCATAGTATGACGTACTATAAGGATTTTCTTCTAAGGTCAGTTCATCAAGGTAAGTATGTAATAACTGTTTACGACGACGACAAATTTCTTTTGTTTGATTTTTATACGTATCATTTTTATCTAGTAAAGCAAAGATTGAGAAAAATGCCATCTGTACTTGTTGTGGGGTCGATAATCCGGCCGTATGGTTAAGTGCGACTTGACGGCTATCTGCTACAATACGGTCGATAAATGGAATATGATCTGGATCAGTTGTTAAAGCACCATAACGTTCTCTTAAAATATCTTTTGCGTCCTCGGGTAATTGCTCGATTAAATGATTGTAGACATTATCTTTTGCTAAGGCAATGACGCCAAGACGCCAACCTGTTACACCAAAGTATTTTGAGTAAGAATAAACGCCTAGTGTATTGTAAGGCATTGAACACATTAAAGATTGAAACTTATCTGCGAATGTCCCATAAACATCGTCGGTAACAATCATTAAATCTGGATTTTTAGATTCAACAATATGTTTCAAGTAGAACATAGACTCTTCATTGATTGCCACTGAGGGTGGATTACTTGGATTAACGACGCAGGCTAATTTAATTTTAGTATCTGCTAATTTATCTAGTTGTTCTTTAGGATATTGCCACGTATGGCGTCCATTTTCATTAACCTCAGAAGCATAGATTTTAACAATGTCGAAATGATAGCGAGGTAAGTTTGCAATTTCGACATAAGGTGTAAAGATTGGAACAAACAGAGCAATTTTATCACCTGGTGATAAAATACGGTTGGCGATTAATGAATCAAAGATATAGCACATAGCAGCAGTTCCACCTTCAACTGCATATAAATCATGAGTTGCTGTTTTAGGGTCACCTCCCATCTCTTTAATGACATAGTCCTTAACTACTTTTTCAGTATGAATTAGCATACGATCAGGAACTGGATAATTATCACCAATAATAGCATCTGTTAATTCGAATACCCAACTATCAGGATCAAAATCAGGTTCCTTAATTCCATATTCAATAATAGCTTTTAATAACTCAACACCAGGAGCATTAGAATTATGCTTTGTATACATTAAGAAGCGATCATAAATTCCTGCTTTCTCCGGCATTCCCGCTAAATCTTTATCAGACCATGTTCGTTGGGTTTCTTCTACGGCAAATTGTCCAAAAGTAAAGAATGCTTGACGAGGAGTAGCGGCTGTCCAGTTTGGGTTACCACGTCCAGCATTTAACATCATTCGAATGCCTTTTTGCTCTGATTTTTTAGCCATTTTAATCAGTTCATCTTTTAATTCGAATGGACTTAAGCTTTCAACCTTCTTAATCATATCTTGAATTTTTTTACGTCTATTTTCTTCGTGTGTTGTCATATAAAACTTCCTTTCAAACGTTCAAACTATTTTTAAATTAGGAGAAGAAGATAATGACGATAGAACCCCAAACGGTTAATAAAATGTTACCAACCGCGTATGGGACAGTGTATCCAAGTACAGGGGCATTACTTTTCGCCTTTTCACAGATAGCTCCAATAGCAGCAGTTGTTGTTAACGCTCCTGCAGTAGCACCAAGTGTAATGGGTGCCTTGAACTTAAAGACGTATTTCCCTAATAAAATTCCTGCCAATGTTGGAATGATAGTTACAATGACACCAGCTAAAAAGAAACTAATTCCAGATGTTTTTAATCCAGAAACAAAACCAGGTCCAGCATTAATTCCAACGACAGCAACGAATGCTGCTAGCCCTACATTACTTAAGAACCAGGCAGTACTTGAGGGAATACGACCAATGGTTGGACGACGTGAGTGAAGTAGTCCAAAGATTAATCCCATAATCAGTGCCCCACCACTTGTTGATAAACTGATTCCTACTTTTCCAATCATTAAAGCTGGAATCCCGATTAATCCACCAAGTAGAATCCCAAGGCCTACAAAAATCATATCTGTCTCATCAGAATTACGCGCTGGACGACCTAATTGATAAGCCAGTACTTCAACTTCATCTACCGGTCCAGTTAAGGTAAGAACATCATGATTTTGGACGATTGTATCATTTTGGTAAGGTACTTCTTCACCAGTACTTTGAAGTTTAGAAATAAATACTCCTCGAGTAAGTGTATGATGACGAATTTCTTTAATTGATTTACCAATAACCTTATCACTTTTAACGTAAACAGCTAGTGATTCTGTTGGGAAGTTAATTAAGTGATAATCTGAGATTTCTTGTCCAATATCTAATAAGTTAATTTTTTCAACATCTCGTTCTTTAAAGGCGAAAGCGACATGATCATTTTTTTGAATGACCTCATCACCGGCTGGCTTGAACACTTTATTTTCGCGTTTAATTCGAACAAGGAATAAACGAATACTATCTCGTGCCAGTTTTTTTTCAATAGTTGAAACTGATTGTCCAACATATTTGTCACTAATAATATATGCACGATAGTCTAAGTCACCCGCCCGTGAATTTTCTAAGCTATTTTCAAGTTTATCTTTTGAGATATTGTCAAGCTTTTTACTTTCTTCTTCAAGATCAACACCAAGTATTTTTGGTCCAACAGTGGCTAAAATAAAAGCACAACCAATCGTTCCAAAGATATATGTTACGGCATAACCTACGGGCACAAAATCCATCATTGATTTTTTATCACTAGCAGCTATACTTAAGTTTGATATAGCATCTTGTGCAACACCAATAACTGCTGATTGAGTTAAAGCGCCTGCAGCTAAACCAGAGGCCTGACCAGCGTTGTATCCGAGAATTTTTCCGACTATAATCGTAGAAATTAAACCAATGACACAGACGATAACAGAAAAAATTACTTGAGGAATTCCTTCTTTTTTTAATCCTTTAAAAAATTGAGGTCCGGCATTATACCCTAATGCAAATAAGAAAAGAAGGAAAAACACAGACTTAACAGTGTCGTCAATCGTAATATTTAATTGTCCAATAATAACACCTGTAATAAGTACACCAGTGACGGATCCGACTTTAAATGATCCGATTTGAATTTTTCCAACTGCATATCCAATGGCCAATGTTAAAAATAAGGCAAGCTCTGGATGTGATTGGAGAGCATGTACGAACCATGTCATAATAATTACCTCATTTTTTAAAATTTTTTAGCATCACTTACTTATTTTAAACATTTGTTTTTATCCTATACTTTTTAAAAGTGCACTTTATCTTGCTTAGATAAGAATATGAATAGTAAAAGGATATAAACTACTAAAGATAAAAAAAGAAATGAGGTGGAGATTTGGAAGGTTACTATTTAATGCCGCATCCTCCAATAATTGTTCCCAATATAGGTAAAGGAGAAGAATTAAAGTTATATCAAACAAGTTTAGCTTGTTATGATATTGCACAAGAAATTGCAACTAAAGAACCTGAGACAATTATCATTGTAACTCCGCATGGACCGATGTTTTCAGATGCTATTTCCATTTCCGATGGAGAGGATATTAGTGGTGATTTTAGACGATTTCAATGTTTTGATATAAAGGTGGATGTAAAGCTTGATATGGAATTTAATGAGGTTTTACTTAAACTATCCCAAGATGAACAAGTTCCTGTTGTCTCTGTTGATCGAGAATTATTACGAGCCTATGGACGTCCCTTTGAACTGGATCATGGAACATTGGTTCCTTTATATTTTGTGAATAAATATTATCAAAATTATAAATTAGTTCATATTACTTATGCTCCTTTAAGTGATCGAATGCTTTATAAATTTGGGATGCTTCTTCAACAAGTAGCTCAAAACCTTAATCGTAAATCGATACTGATTGCAAGTGGAGATTTATCTCATAAGTTAAGTACAAGTGGACCTTATGCTTATTCTCCGTACGGAGAACAATTTGATCGTCAGTTTTTAGCTAAGCTTTCATCCTCTCAACCATTAGATATTTTTGAGTTAGATTGTGAAATGATTGAAGAGGCTGCAGAGTGCGGTTTAAGATCGACGAAAATATTAATGGGAGCACTAGATGGAAAAGAGATAAAAGGAGAAGTGCTCGCTTATCAAAGTCCATTTGGTGTCGGCTATGGAGTGGTTAAATTTAACGAAGTCGGTGTTGGAACCAAAGCACTAAAATATATTGGACGGAGGGAGCAAGGTATGACAGAAGTGTTACCGAAAGGAAGTAATCCGTATGTCCGATTAGCTAGAAAATGTTTAGAGGATTATTTCACACAAACTAAGACAATGATTGCGAAGGAAGAATTACCAGAAATTATGGTGGCTCATCGTCACGGCGTCTTTGTCTCCTTAAAGAAAGACGGACAATTACGTGGATGCATTGGAACCATCTTTCCAACAACGGATTGTGTTGCATCAGAAATTATTAGAAATGCGATTGCAGCAGCTACGGAAGATCCGCGATTTATTCCTGTTCGATTTGAAGAATTAAAACAGATTCAAATCTCCGTAGATGTCCTTATGACACCAACATCAGCAAGTATTGAGGAACTCGACCCAAAACGTTATGGTGTGATTGTAAGTAAAGGCATGCGTAAAGGGGTACTTTTACCTAATTTAGAAGGAGTCGAATCGGTAGATGATCAATTAGCGATTGTTTGTCAAAAAGCTGGCATTAATCCCGATGGAGATTTTGATATTGAAAAATTTGAAGTGATTCGTTATAAAGAAGGTGAGCGATAGTGGATTATCCCGTTCCGTTTTTTGAACGAAAACAAGATCGTATTCAATGTTTAATATGTCCACATAAATGTCTGATTTCAGAAGGAAAAACAGGAATATGCCGAGTTCGAACTGTACAAAATAATCAGCTAATGGTTATCAACTATGGCGAAGTTACCTCAGCAGCAGTTGATCCCATTGAGAAAAAGCCACTGTATCACTTTAAACCAGGAAAAAATATTTTATCACTTGGGAGTTTTGGTTGTAATATGACTTGTAGTTTTTGTCAGAACTATGAGATTTCTCAACATCGTCCTAAAACAGACACACTATCGATTGATGAATTAAGCGAGGTCTTAGCTTCGGTTGAGAATAATGCAGGAATAGCTTACACGTATAATGAGCCGCTAATGTGGTATGAATACGTTTATGATACGGCAAAAGAGTTAAAGCGTCGTAATCCTGACACGAGTGTTGTTATTGTCACAAATGGTTACATTAATAAAGAACCTTTAATGAAATTATTACCCTATGTTGATGCAATGAATATTGATTTAAAGGGGTACTCAAATCGTTACTATCAAAAGATTTGCGGCGCTCAACTAGATCCAGTTCTAGAGACGATTAGACGTGCTAATGACTATATTCATATTGAAATTACCACGTTATTAGTCACAGATGAATTTGATGCTTTAGAAGAAGTAGAACAAATTGCCCAGTTTTTAGCGTCCATTAATCCAGATATCCCGCTACATTTAAGTCGTTATTTCCCCCGTTATAAAATGAAAAATGAAGCTACAAATGTTGATATCATGGCTCAAGCTGTGGCGGTTGCTAAGAAATATCTAAATTATGTCTATATCGGCAACGTTGCGGGTGCTGATACGAACACTTATTGTCCGAATTGTCATGAACGTTTAATTGAACGACATCAATATGAGACACGTTGTTTAATTCATGAGTCAAAATGCCCAACTTGTCACATACCAATTCCCATTAAGCTATGATGTTAAAAGCAATGCATGAAATTTGACTTTAATTAAGAGTCCATGTACAATATCTCCTGTTGAAAAAGAGGAGATGAATGATAATGAAAAAAATATCAAATACGGCATTTGTTTATACAATTGTTGCATTAGTAGCGGGTGTGGTGTATCGAGAGTATACGAAAGTTGTTGGTTTCTCAGGTAAAACGAATTTATCGTTATTACACACTCATTTATTTACTTTAGGTATGTTATTTTTTTTAGTTGTGTTAGCATTAGAAGCAACATTAAAGTTAAGTGAACAAAAAATCTTTAATGGATTCTTTATGACTTATAATGTTGGTTTAATTTTAACATCACTAATGATGGCAGTTCGTGGATTTTTACAAATTCAAGGTGCTGAACTTTCTAAAGCAGTTGATGCCTCAGTTTCAGGAGTATCTGGTGTCGGTCATATTTTACTAGGAGTAGGACTTATCCTATTCTTTATGAATCTTAGACGTACGATTGCAACAAAATAATCAAAAGACGTATTGAGTGATGAGGCTCAATACGTCTTTTTTAGATTGAAATCATAGATTTTGATGGGGGAGTTGTCGATTGCTCTTTTGTTAAAAGGAGATGAACAATCAATGAGATAATTCCACTAATAATTAAAAAGGCATAAAAACTAATTCCACGACATAACAACATTGCTGGGACGATAAGGTTACTTGCAAAGAATAGTTTGAAAGCACTCATAAATGCATTTTCTGAAGCACCAACTGCCCCAGGAAGTGGGATGGATGAAACAGCTAATGAGACTAATGACTGAAGCGAGATGATTTGTAATAAAGTAAAGTCGTTAAGATGGAATGCTTTATAAACAAAATAGGGCACTAGATAAGTAGAAGTTAATTGAATGGTTGTTGTACAAACGACACGCAGTAATAAAAGAGGTCGTGTTTTAAGGTAATCTGCTCCTATCGTATACTCTTTTACTAGTGATTCTAGTTTAGATTGTGTCGCGGTTACATCTTTTATGATTCGAATAGCGCCTAACCATTTAGTAACTAAGTAGATTAATTGATAGATAAATTTTTTTGAAAACATCGCTAATAAAATACCAATCGTTAATAAAAGGTTAATTGTTACACTAAACATTAAGAAGTATTGAATTCCATGAAGATTAGTCATAATAAATTCATGGTTCAGAAGGAACATAATTCCAGCGTATGCCATCATGACCATTTGATAGACAACGGTAATAATTAATAAATTTAAGGAAGAATAAGAAAGATTGATGTTAGCTTTGTTCATATAAAACATTTGAGCGGGTTGCCCACCAGAGGAAGAGGGAGTAATTGAACTAAAATAGAAACCGATAAATGCAAATCCTAGACATTTTATGTAGGAAATCTTTTGTCCGAGGGCACGCATAATTGAGAATGTATTCATGGCTTCACACCCAACGAAGATAAACATCATACAAAGGCCTAATATAATATAGAATAAATTAACATCTTTTAATGTTTGAAGTAACGTAGGTAAAGATTGATCTTTAAAAATAAAATAGCTTGTAATTATGATTAGAGAAATCATAAATAAAAGGCTTACTGATGATTTTAGCTTATTATTCATTACTGGCTCCTTTCTAGAGAAATGAATTTCAATCCTTTTATTTTTAATTGTGGGATGGCTAGTTCTAAGGCACCGATTGTATTTAAAGGGGCCCCGTAATCAGCGCCGCAATCATGACTAGAATCATGTAAACAGATTATTGAATTTGAATGACACTGTTTAATCAATCGTTCTTTTAAGAGAGATTTAGATTGATTTTTCCAGTCTTGAATCATGACATTCCAAAGACAAAGTTTTAATTGATGTTTTTTCATGAAGTGATAAGTAAATAAATTCATATGTCCCCAGGGTGGACGATAAAGGTGACACGTTACATTTAATTGATTCATAATGTCGAGGCTTTGTTGAAAGTCTTTTTTTGTATAGAAATAACTATGTAAACATGCATTTTTATGTTCGAGTGAATGAAGACCGATTTCATGTCCTTCATCCATCATACGTTTGATGAGATGAGGATATTTTTTAGCGTTCTTTGCAACAACAAAAAAGATAGCTTTTATATCGTGTTTGTTTAGGAGATCGAGAAGCTTCTCAGTATAGATTTCATCAGGTCCATCATCAAAGGTGAGAAGTATTCCTTGTTGTTGAGTATCGGTGATTGCATTTGAATTAAAGTGTTTATGGTAATAGGTTGGTAAAATTGAGTGGATGATAAACACACTTAGTGGTAATAATAAAAAAATCATTAGTGTTAGGCTCCCAACTGACAGTTTTGATAAGACAGGATAATGGTATCAAGTGTCGCATGATTGAGCTGCTGCTTAAGTGACTTCATATTTTGTCTCATTTCGTAGAGGTTCGTTTCATCATTTAAAATTTGAGAGAGATAGTGAATATTTATCAGTTGCTGTTTTGATATAATTCGACCGAGTCGATGGTAATTAATGAATTGAGCATTTTTCATTTCTTGTTGTAAAAAAGGTTCGATAATTAACATCGGTAGTTCGGAATGAATCGCTTCAAATATAGTGATTCCCCCTGGTTTAGAGATGATTAAATCAGCTTGTTGCATGTAGTTATAGACTTGATTAGTAAAACCAATGACATCGATGTTTTCATATTTTCCATGTAATTTCTGAAAAAGTTTTTTATTCCCTCCTGTAATCAGCGTTGTTTTTATATTTTTTAAGTTATTTAACTCTTTATAGAACTTTTTTGATTTTGGTAATAAACCTAGACCACCACCCATGATTAAAAGGTGTTTATTTTCTTGATGTAACTGAGGTAATACATGATGGGATTTAAAGGCTAATTTGACTGGAATTCCAATTACATGAAGTTTATTTCGAGGAATTCCTTTTTCGATTAATTCTGACTGAAGAGAAGGACTTCCTACTAAGTAACAGTCTGTTTGATCATTAATCCATTCTGAATGACTACTAATATCTGTAATACAAGTAATCAGTGGAATTTGACAACTAGATTTAGTTTTATAATGAGAAACTAACTGAGAACAATAAGGAATGGTTGAAATAATCACTGTTGGTTTTGTAATTAAAAGTAATTGTTGTAGTGATTTATAGAAGTAATCGCCTAATATAGGTTTTGAAGTTTCGTTGCCATTTTCTGTATAGTTATAAAATATATTATAGCATATAGATGCTCGATTGATAAGGAGACTAAAGCTTCGGTAAATGAGTTTTGAGATATGTGGCAGTGTATAGTCGAATATATCGACAATCGTAACATCTGAATTTTCAATGGTAGATTTAAGTTGTTCCTCTATTGAATAGGATGCTGAGTAATGCCCCATTCCAAATTTCCCTGTTAAAATTAGAACTTTCATATTATTTCCTCCTGTTTCCTATAGGTTTATTATAGAAATTAAATCTTTAGATTTGTTCTATAAAAATCTTAAGATTTTTTAAAGATTCTCTGAATAATACGTTAAGAAAATAATGGTATTTTAACTAACAAGGGAGTGTAAGTTTAAACAATAACTGTTTTCTTACCCTGAATAATGAATATATTTGGATTAGGAGTATAACCGTGTCGATTAGGATAAATTAACATAATGTAGTAACAGCTAGAGTTTAGGAAAAATTATGGATCAGAAAAGGGGATTTAGATGATGAATCAAGTAGAAAATTATTTTGAACGAGTGGCAAATGATATTAAAGAAAAAGCGCCATTATATTTGAAGATGAGTCATCAAATTCATGAAAAACCTGAATTAGGCAATGAGGAACAATTTGCGTGTCAATTACTGACTAATTTATTAAAAGAGGAAGGATTTGAGGTTGAGATTGATATTGCTACCCATCCAACAGGTTTTATTGCGCGTAAGAAAAGTCAGAAGGAAGGACCCTCAATTGGAATACTCGTTGAATATGATGCATTAAGAGGCTTAGGGCATGCGTGTGGTCATAATATTATTGCTATGATGAGTATAGGTGCGTCTTTAGCTATTTCTTCAGTCCTTGATGAGTTAGGTGGAAAGGTAGTTGTTTACGGAACACCTGCTGAAGAGGGAGGACCACACGGGAATGCAAAGGAGAGTTATGTACAAGAGCATCTATTTGATGAAGTTGATGTCTGTATGATGATTCATCCGTTTCATACAACAGCCCCTACTCAACCAACCCTTGCGATTGTTAAACCTGAATTTGAGTTTTTTGGTCGTCCTTCTCACGCGGGAGCAGCACCTGAAAAAGGGATTAATGCCTTAGATGCTATGCTTCTATTTTATAGTGGGATTAATGCCATGCGGCAGCAAATGCCACCAAGGGTTTTAATTCATGGAATTATTACAAATGGTGGTGAGGCGCCAAATATTATACCTGCATATACGAAAGCTAGCTTTTATATTCGAGCTCCTAAATCTGATTTATGTGATATTTATAAAGAAAAAATTTTAAAAATTGGTCAAGGTGCTGCATTAGCAACAGGATGTAGGTTTAAATATGATGATTCACTTAACCGAGTGAGGGAAATGTTCATTATCCCAAGTTTCGAAAATCTTTTTATTGAGGAAGCCAATCGATTAGGGTTAGAGGTTAAAACGAAAGATTGTAAAAGCATTGGTTCAACCGATGCAGGAAATGTGAGCCAGGTGGTTCCAACGATTCATCCAACGATTAAAATTTGTAATGATTCTATTACGATTCATACGGAGGAATTTAAACAGGCAGCTAAATCAGAAGCAGGTGATCAAGCTATTATTGATGGCGCAATCATTTTAGCGCGTATTGCAGTTCGCTTATTGACGGATGATGATTGTTTGAAAATGATTAAAGAAGAATTCCAAAAAATAAAAGAAGCTCATTTATCTGAAGTAATTGAAGAGAGGGGTTAAAGAAGCCCTCTTTTTATATGTTCTTCAACTAAGAGATACATAAAGGGGCAAAAATATACATTAATGTATAATTTTTTAATGAACGGAAGAATATTTGAAGCGTACGAATAAATATAATGATTAATATAAAAGGAGGGGAATAGATGAGTTACATTGTGGATAGTTTAGTTGAACTAATCGGGAATACACCTTTATTGCGTTTAAACAAATATAGTCAGCAAGTAGGAGCAAAGGCAGAGTTAATTGCTAAGCTAGAGTATTTTAATCCAGCGGGAAGTGTAAAAGATCGAATTGCTTGTGCCATGATTAAAGCAGCTGAAAGCCAAGGGGTTTTAACGAAAGAATCGATGATTGTTGAACCGACGAGTGGAAATACGGGGATTGGCTTAGCCTTTGTTGCGGCAGCTAAAGGTTATCAATTAACGTTAGTGATGCCAGACACGATGAGTATCGAGCGTCGAAAGTTATTAAAAGCTCTTGGTGCCAACCTTGTTTTAACAGAAGGGGCGAAAGGGATGAAAGGTGCCATTGCTAAAGCTGAGGAACTTTGTCAAGAAATTCCGGGGGCGATAATGCTTCAGCAATTTGAGAACCCGGCTAATCCAGCTATTCATCGTTTGACGACAGCTGTTGAAATATGGAATGATACAGATGGATTAGTGGATATCTTTGTTGCTGGCGTTGGGACAGGTGGAACAATCACAGGAGTAGGAGAAGTATTAAAGGAATATAACCAAAATGTGAAAGTAGTTGCAGTTGAACCAGCAACTTCACCCGTTTTATCAAAAGGGGTAGCCGGCCCTCATAAAATTCAAGGAATTGGTGCTGGATTTGTTCCGAATGTTTTAAATTGCAATATTATTGATGAGATTATCTCTGTATCAAATGAAGATGCCTTTCAAACATCACGTCTATTAGCGGATGCAGAAGGTTTATTAGTGGGCATTTCTTCTGGAGCAGCGGTCTATGCTGCAACTGAGTTAGCTAAACGTGAAGAAAATGTAGGGAAACGAATTGTTGTGATTTGTCCAGATACAGGTGAACGCTATTTATCAACTGGATTATACAATGAAGACTAATGAAAAGGTGAGCATTTTAGCTCACCTTTAGTATTTTTATAAAATATTAATTAGTCGACGATTGATGACCATTGATTCTTTTTTTGGAAGAACAATGGTAAGTGTATCATTAGTTAAGTTGGCTGTAATTTTATCGGCATCAACGTCGTATAGACTGAAGCTTTGTGAAAAAGAACTACTTTGGTAAGCTTGTCCTGTTTCTTCATTTGCTTGAACAACTTGTTTTACTGTTAGGATTAAATTTTGATTTTCAACAGCTAACTGGATATTTTCCCGTTTTAAATTTGGAAGTGTCAACGTGAAAATATATTCTGTTCCTTGATCATTAAAGGTTGTATTATTCATTGGTGTAAAAGCAGATTGAAAAGTGTTTAACATCATCGTTTCCATATGATTAAAAATATCAAAAAAATTAACGGGTGCTAATGATTCATTTTTTCCGCCAAAGGGTGTTAAATTTGACATCCTATCTCCTCCTTATCTGAGATAAAAGTTATACAACATATCATATGCGATTGTCATATTTGAGTGTCTATTTTGGAGAGATTGCATGAATGAAATGGGTATGATAAACTGATAATGAGAGGTGTGATACAATGAATATAATTGAAATTGCGAAACTGGCAGGAGTATCAAAGTCAACCGTCTCTAGATATTTAAATGATGGATATGTCAGCGAGGAAGCTAGCGAGAAAATAAAAGAAGTAATTGAACAAACGGGGTTTGTTCCAAGACGACAAGCTCAGGCTATGCGTTCACAAAAAACAAATTTAATTGGTATTATTGTTCCAAAAATTAGTACAGAAACAGCTGCTCGTGTCATTGAAGGAATTACTAATGAATTAAGTAACGCTGGGTATGAAGTACTAATCGGAAATACAAGTCAATCGATTGAAAAAGAATTCGATTACTTAAAAGTCTTTAAAAACCAAGTAGACGGAATTATTTTTATGGCTACTGAAATTACACCTAAACATTATGAGTTATTTGAGCAGTTACATATTCCGATTGTTGTTGTTGCTCAAAAAGTAAAGGATTATCCATGTATTGTTCATGATGATTATCATGCATCTAAAGATGCCATTAACTATTTAATTGATAAAGGTCATCGTTCAATAGGATTTATTGGCGTTGGTGAATATGATGTTGCGGTTGGAATTGAGCGTAAAAAAGGGTATTTAGATGCTTTAGAAGAACAGAAAATTGAAGCTCAATCAGAGTATATTCAAATTGGGGATTTTAGTCATGAAAGTGGATTTAACTTGACTAAGCATTTAATGTCGTTACCAAAACCACCAAGTGCAATTTTTGCCGTGACTGATAACTTAGCTATTGGATGTATGGAATATTTAAAAGAAAATGGATATAAGATCCCTGACGATGTTGCAGTCATGGGGCTAGGTGATATAAAAATCGCTGCTTATATGACACCAGGGCTTACAACTGTTCATTATCATTTTCAGACGATGGGAGCTAAAAGTGCTAATCTTTTAATGCAGTTAATTCAATCAGGAAAAGAAAGCTCTAAAAATTATGAAAGCAATTTTATTTTTAATTATAGACTTATAGAACGTGATAGTGTATAATAATCTTCGTGATGAAGGTTATTATTTTTTTGAACCTGATGGGAACGTTCCCGCAAAAATCTCATTAAGTAACCATAAAAACCAATTATAAATACAGTCCAAAAAGAAAGCGTTAATTTATTTTTTTAGGACTTTGTGGGAACGTTCCCTCAAAGAAACTCAAAGTAGTAAACATTGAAGTGAGAAAAATGGAAAACAATAATGGCGTTTAGAAGAAATAATAAGTCGTCAGCTCAATGAAACAATGTATCATCTTCAACTATATATTAGTCATCCTAAAATGATTAGTATATTTACTTGTAGACAGGATACTTAGGAGGAGTAAAAAGTTATGACAAACCCAAATTATGCCGAAGTCGCTAAGGTTATTCTTGAAGCAATCGGTGGAAAAGATAATGTTGCTAGTGCTGCGCATTGTGCGACACGCTTACGTTTAGTTTTAAACGATGAGTCAAAAGTAAATAAAGCAGAAATTGAAAAAATGGATATTGTTAAAGGTGTATTTTCAACAGCGGGACAGTTCCAAATTATTATTGGACAAGGAACAGTTAATCGCGTGTATGCTGAATTAGCAGCACTTGCTGGAATTCAAGAGATGAGTACAGCAGATGTTAAAGATGCAGCAATGGAAAAATTAAATCCATTCCAACGCTTCTGTCGTATGCTATCAAACATCTTTGTACCAATTATTCCTGCAATCGTTGCGGCAGGTTTATTAATGGGGATTTTAGGGGTCGTTGATAAAGTTGGTTTAGGACACTTAACTGATACTTGGTGGTTCATGTTATTAGATATGTTCTCATCTGCGGCATTTAATTTCTTACCAATCTTAATCGCAATTTCAGCCGCAAAGCAATTCAAATGTAATCCTTACTTAGCAGCCACAATTGGTGGAATTATGATTCACCCTGCATTACAAAATGCTTGGACATCAGGAACTGGTTATGAAACAGTTAATGTATTAGGAATCATTGATATGCCTTTACTTGGATATCAAGGAACGGTATTACCAATTTTAATCGTTATCTTTGTAATGTCATATATTGAAAAATATACACGTAAATATATGCCTAAAATGTTAGATATTTTATTAACGCCATTAATCACTGTATTAGTGACAGGATTCTTAGCGTTAGTTGTTATTGGACCAATTGCTAATACAGTAGGTTCAGCAATTTCAACATTCTTTACATATGCCTTAAATAACTTCGGTATCTTCGCGGGATTATTATTAGGTGGATCTTATTCATCAATCGTAATCACTGGTATTCATCATAGTTTCCATGCTGTTGAGTTAGAGTTAATTGGAAATACTGGATTTAACTCATTATTACCAATTTGGTCAATGGCAAACGTAGCACAAGGTGGGGCAGCATTCGCTGTTTACTTCTTAGCTAAAAATAAAAAAACAAAAGCAATTGCTTTACCATCTGCCATTAGTTGTTTATTTGGTGTAACTGAAGCAGCAATTTTTGGGGTAAACATGAAGTATGGTCGTCCATTCATCGGAGCTGCAATTGGTGGGGCTTTAGGTGGAGCTTACATTGTATTCTCTAAAGTTGTATTTACAGCTGTTGGAGTAACTGGACTTCCGGCCTTAGCAATTTCTGCACCTGGAACAACATTAAACTATTTAATTGCAATGGGAATTGCAGTTGTAGGAGCTTTCATTGCGACATGGATTCTTGGGATTAAAGAAGACTAATTAAATAAATTCATAGATGGAAAATGGATAATGGGGGACTCTCCGTTATTCATTTTTCTGTATTATAGCAAAAAGGAGAACGGTATCATGAAAAAAGTTATTTCAATTGGAGAAGCATTAATCGATTTCATTCCACAACAAAAAGGAGTAGCACTTAAAGATGTAGAAGGATTTTTACGTGTGCCAGGTGGAGCTCCATTAAACGTTGCAGCAGCTGTCGCTAAATTAGGTGGAAAAGCACAAATGTTAACAAAATTAGGGATGGATGGATTCGGAGATGCAATCTTAGAAGAAGTTAAGCCATTAGGTGTAGATGTTTCACGTGTAGGACGTACAAATCAAGCTAATACAGCATTAGCATTCGTTTCTTTAAAAGAAGATGGAGAGCGTGATTTCTCATTCTATCGTAATCCAAGTGCCGATATGTTATTAAGTGAAGATGAAATTCATGAAGAAGATTTTGAAAATGGATCAATCTTACACTTCTGTTCTGTTAGCTTGATTGATGCACCAATTAAACAAGCTCATAAAAAAGCTATTGAGTATGCAACAAAATATAACGGAATCATCAGCTTTGATCCTAACGTTCGTTTACCATTATGGGAGTCACCAGAAGCTTGCCGTCAAGCTATTTTAGAATTTTTACCTTTATCAAATATTGTTAAAATTAGTGATGAAGAATTAGAATTCATTACTGGAATTAAAGATGAGCAAGAAGCATTAAAATCATTATTCGTTGGAAATGTAGAAGTTGTTATTTATACAAAAGGGACAAATGGATCAGACTTCATCACAAAAGAACGAAAAGTGACTGTTCCATCGTTTACAGTAAAAGCTGAAGATACAACAGGAGCAGGAGATTCATATATCGGTTCGTTCTTATATCAAGTTGCTCAAACAGTTAATACGTTAGAAGAGTTAGTTCAATTAGATGAAGTAAAAGTGACTGAAATCATGACATTTAGCGCAGCAACTGCAGCATTAACTGTTTCTAAAAAAGGTGCCATTGCAGCATTACCTACAAAAGAAGCAGTGATTGAAATGATGAATCGATAATTTTTAGGAGGATGTGAGGATGATGACAAAACAACAGTTTATTAACCAAATTGCTGCAGAAAAAGCGAATCAGTTACCCATAGTTAATGGGGATGAGTGGCGTAATAAATTTCATCTCATGGCACCTATTGGTTGGATTAATGATCCAAACGGATTATGTTATTTTAAAGGATTATATCATGTGTTTTATCAATATTCACCCCTAGATGCGAAAGGTGGATTAAAGTTCTGGGGACATTATACATCACCAGATATGGTAAACTGGACAGAGCATGAAGTAGCCTTATTCCCAGACATCGCTTCAGATGTAGATGGGGTTTATTCAGGATCTGCTTTAGTTCATAATGATGAAATGTATTTATTCTATACTGGAAATGTTAAACATAAAGGTGATCATGATTACATTTTAACGGGACGAGAGCAAAATGTAATTATGGTTAAATCGACAGATGGGTTTAATTTCTCTGAAAAACAAATTTTATTAACTAATGAAGATTATCCTAAAAATATGGGATTACATGTTCGTGATCCAAAGGTTTGGGAAGAAGATGGAATCTTCTACATGGTATTAGGTGCTCGTTCAGTAGATGATAAAGGATATGTCTTACTATATAAATCAACTAACTTAACTGATTGGGAATTAGTTAGTGTTCCAGCTGGTGGATTAGATGACATGGGGTATATGTGGGAATGTCCAGATACGTTCAAGTTAGATGGAAAAGACATCTTCATGTTCTCTCCACAAGGAATGGATGCTAAAGGATTAAAGTATCATAATGTTTATCAAAGTGGATATGCTGTTGGATCATTTGATGAAAATAAACAAATATTGTCATTAGGTGCTTTTGATGAATTAGATCGTGGCTTTGACTTTTATGCACCACAAACATTTAAAAATCATGATGGACGTATCATTATGTATGGATGGGCTGGTGTACCTGATGCCGTTGAACACATCAATCCAACTATTGAAAAAGGATGGCAACATTGTTTAACGTTACCACGTGAATTAATTTTAAAAGGTGAAAAATTATATCAAGTGCCAGTAGAAGAGTTAAAAGTACTGCGTAAACATGAAACAATCATTAAAGAGATTAATTTAGCTCAATCACAAGTATTCGAATTATTTGAAAATAATACATACGAATTAAACCTAGACTTCACAAATGTAACTACCTTTGAATTAGATTTCCGTGAAGATTGTCAATTAACATTTAAAGATGGAATTTTTACATTATCATTAGGTGAAAGTGGATACGGACGTGATTACCGTCGTGTTGAGATTAAAGCTATCTCAAATGTACGTATCTATTCTGATAACTCAATCTTAGAGGTTTATTTAAATGAAGGGGCTGAAGTTTTCACTTCACGTATTTATAATAAAAGATTAGATAAAACATTAACTTTATCAGGAACAGGTGACGTTACGTTAACTAAATGGTCATTGTAGTGTTAATGAAGGGGTAATCATTTTAGGTTATCCCTTTTTTGATGAAAGATATGGCGTTATAATTGTTGAAAAGATATAGGATTGAGAAGAAAAGCGATAAATAAAAACACAGCATGGCTGTGTTTTTGTTATTTTGTTTTGCGTAATTCTTCCTTTAATTGACGCTTTGGTAAGTTGCGACGTAGTTTACGTTCAATCATATTAAATTCGAGATTATCTTTTGGTGCGACAAACATACATGTGTATCCATCTTCACCTGCACGACCTGTACGCCCAATACGATGAATATAAATCTCAGGTGTTTCTGGAACATCATAGTTATAAATATGAGTCACACCACTAATATCAAGTCCACGTGAAGCAACATCTGTTGCAATTAAGTATTGTAAATCTGCATCACGGAAGGATTTTAAGATACGTTCACGCTTATTTTGTGCAATATCACTATGAATGACTTGAACGTTAAATCCACGTTTTTTCATTTTAGC
Organism: Turicibacter bilis; assembly: GCF_024499055.1. Lineage (NCBI taxonomy): Bacteria > Bacillati > Bacillota > Erysipelotrichia > Erysipelotrichales > Turicibacteraceae > Turicibacter > Turicibacter bilis. Next base: position 2,620,225 of record NZ_CP071249.1, read on the forward strand.
AAATAATTCATCGGCGCGACGCTTAGTACGAGCAAAGATAATGGCTAAGAATGGATTATCTTCTTCAAGAACTTGGCAAAGTGTATCTGCCTTCCAACGATCCGTTGTTTCAATTACTTCTTGACGAATCGTATCAATCGTCACCTTCTTAGGTTCAATCGTTACCATTGTTGGTGAGTAAGTATAGTGGTAAGCAAGTTTTTTAACATTTGGTGCCATCGTTGCAGAGAAACATAAGGTTTGGCGGTTACGTGGCGTCGCTCTTAAAATTTGATCAACTTCATTTCTAAATCCCATTAATAACATTTGATCTGCTTCATCAATGACGACTGTTTTAACTTTATTTAAATCTATTGTTCCACGTTCAATATGGTCAATTAATCGTCCAGGAGTTGCAATGATTAAATGAATAGTACCTTTTAATTTATTTAGCTGAGAACCGATATTGCGTCCTCCGTAAGCTGCTAACACATTAATAGCTTTTCCTTTAGCTAATTGATTAGCTTCTTCTGTAATTTGTAAAGCTAACTCTCGAGTAGGCGTGATAATTAATGCTTGAGTTGCACAGACATCAGGTGAAATATTTTCAAATAATGGTAATAAGAAAGCTAATGTTTTTCCGGTTCCTGTTTGAGCCTGAGCAATTACATCTTTATAGTCTTTAATTAATGGAATACACTCTTCTTGAATTGAAGTAGGAGTTGTAATTCCTGATTTTTTTAAAACTTGAACCAATGGTTCACTAATCCCTAAATCTTTAAAATTCATAATGACATACCTTTCGTTCTTGTATTCAATTAATCATACCATAGTCTATGCAAAAATACATGAGTAATTAATTTATAGTGATTTATAATTGATATACTGTGTTTACAATTAAGATTGAAGTGACGTAATCCGTTGATTATAGTAATAAAATACTTGGTGATAAAAAGTAAAGGGGGAATTCTTTAGCAAAAGGAAACTAATAAAATATTATTGTTAATAATGCTTTGCAGAAAAAAAGAACATATAGTGTATTTTTGTATTAAAAACTATATGAAAAGTCGATACATTTAATCTGTTATATGTTAGAATTTAACTGACATAGGTAAAAACTGGGAAGGTGATGGAGGCTGAAACTGAATAACGTAAGTCCAAAAGTTAAATGTTTATACGATAAATTTTTTGAAACTGAATCAGATATAGAGAAGGTATTAACATTTGTTGCTGAACAGAGAAGGTGCAATGAAGTCTCTACAAGTGAGATTAAGCAATTAATTTCAATAATGAGAAGTCAGCAATTTAATCTTATTGCGGCTAAGTTGCTTAATATGTTAGGATATTTATTGCTTAATCAAGGGGAGACACAGGCGGCTATTGATTTGTGGGATGAGGCTATATCAATTTTTGAAAAAAATGAAGATGAAGCTGGGATAGTCCAAAGTTACAGTGGTTTAATGTGTGGTTATTTTAACCTTGGCCTATATGATGAGAGTATTGATTTTGGAGTGAAGGGACTAAGACTGGCACAGGAATCAGGGGATGATCAATTATTACTATTAACGTTAGGAAATATTGCATTTAATTATTATGCATTAGAAAAATATGAGGAAGCAAAAGAAGCAGTAAAATTGATAAGATGTTTAAAAGAACCAGTCGTGGAGGGGAATAAAGTATCTTTAGATCAGTTAGAAGCTGGCATTTGTTTAGTCGATAATAATCTTGAGGAAGCTAAGTATTTGATTGATCGTGCTTATGAACGAGTACTTAACCTTAATCATCCGGCATTATTGTCAGAAACTTTACGTATGAGAGGAAAAGTTTATTATCAACTTGGTGATGATAAAGTATATGAGGAAAGCTTTGAAGAATCAATTCGTCTAGCACAGGAAGGAAATTTTTTAGAATACCTGGCACAAACGTATTATGAGTGGGGGAAAATCGAGTTAGCGAAGGATAATAAATTAAGAGGAGAGCTATTTCTGTTAGAAGCTAATCATTACGTTAAGCGTCTTGGAAGTCCATTACTATCTGTTAATATATGTAGGGTTTTAATTGAATTTTATAAATCATTAAATATTTTTGAACTTGCCTTGCATTATTATGAAAAATGTTCGGAAGTAGAAAGAAAGGCTCACCTAAAGCGTTCTGAGCTTTGGGAGAAGCGAATTAATCGAGAGAAATATATTAGTGAAGCAAAGATTTTTAAGTCACTCTATGATGAATTAGAAACTATTTCTCATATCGGTCGTTCGTTTACAGAAACATTAAGTTTGGAAAAATTAATCATTCATGTTCATGAACAACTTTCTAAAATGATGGATACGACTGTATTAGCTATTACAGAGGTTAACGAAGAGAAAAATTGCTTAGACTATTTAATATATTTAGAATCAGGTAATCGATTGAACTCTGGATATGTTAGCTTAGACGATGAGAATAGTTTAGGCGTTTATTGTATTAAACAAAAGGAAAATTTAATTATTAATAATTTAGATGAAGAATATGAACTATATCAGTTAAAAAAGGATGAAACGATTTCATTTCAAAAAGGTATTAAATCCATACTTTGTTGTCCTTTAATCATTCGTAATGAAGTTAAAGGGTATATTACTGTTCAATCTTATGAAATTAACTCATACACTCAACGCGATTTAACTAAGTTAAGTGTTTTAGCTTCTTATATTATTATTGCTTTAGAAAATGCTAAGTTATATCGTCAAACAGCTTATTTGGCTCGCTATGATGGATTAACAAGTTTATATAATCGAGTAGAGGCACTAAAAAAAGGAGAAAAATTATATCGGCTAGCTAAACATAAAAATCCAATGAGTGTTATCATGATTGATATTGATCATTTTAAACTTATTAATGATACATATGGTCATCAAATAGGTGATCAAGTTATTCAACTATTTAGTAATTTATTGAAGACCAAGCGTAATCGTGATACGGTAATTGGGAGATATGGAGGAGAAGAGTTTATCATCTTTTTAAATCATCGGAATATTGATCAAGCTTGTGAATTTGCAGAACAATTAAGAGAAGAATTGAAGGAGCTTAGTTTTAGATTTAATCAATTAGGAATAAAAGAAGTGACAGCAAGTTTAGGCGTTCACGAGTATCGATTTAATGAAGATTTGTTAGACAATGGAATTTATGCAGCGGATCAAGCAATGTATCATTCAAAAACCAATGGACGTGATCAAGTGACAAGCTACAGGAGATTAAAATTAGAAAAATTAGCTCCCTCAAAAGTAAGTGAAAATTAAAGAATTAAAAAACCTGAGATAATCGACCAAGTTGGTGTTATTTAATCAGGTTTTTCTTTTTGGGAAATGATTTTTAAGAGATTAATTTAAGGGTAGAGATTTTTTTATGACTCGTCTGTTTAAAAGGCTATTTTTTATTTGAATGAAATGATATTACGCTAAGATGAAACATACTATTTATTAGAAACCTTAAAGCTTGATGAGCAATATGGCAAAGAGTGAAAGAGGTGTCTTATGAAGAAAATACAAGGGATTGATAAAGAAATTAAAAAACTTAAGGCGCACCTTACTCAACTAAAACTAAATGTTAAGACTAGGTCGATGGGAGTATTATTAAATCAAGAAGCAACTATTCGGAAAAAAATGAAAGTTGTTCAATATTTATTGAATCAACTAGAAGAAACGAATGAGCAACAAATCTATCAAGACTATTTAAGGTTACTAAATGACGCATCAGAACAAATTTTAAATTTATATAATGAGGAGAATGAAACTGAATATCGACTGGAAGAAGTGATTGAGGGATTTGAAGAAGAATACATGCAAAATGGAGTATTATATATTTTACTTAGTCGTTATTTACCAGGATTAATGAATTCTCCTCATTTTGCTATTTTACCGTCACATCCGAAAGATGAGTACCCTATAGCACGTCAGATGAAACGTAAGTTTTATTTACATTTAGGAGAGACGAATACAGGAAAAACCTATCATGCGATGAAGAAACTTGAATTAGGAGAGGATGGAATCTATTTAGCTCCACTTCGTTTATTGGCACTTGAAAATTACGAGAAAATGAACCAAGATGGCGTTAAGTGTCATTTGTTAACAGGAGAAGAGGAGGTACTGATTGAAGGGGCTCATCATATTAGTTGTACGATCGAAAAGTTGGATTTAGAAAAAGAGTATCATGTCGCAGTCATTGATGAGGTTCAATTGATTCAAGATAGTATTAGGGGGGCATCTTGGACACGTGCTATTTTAGGGATTTTAAGTCCAGAAATTCATTTATGTGGCGCACTTAATGTGAAGTCATTATTAATCCAAATGATTACTGAATGTGGGGATGAATACGAGTGTATCGAGTATTTCCGTAATATTCCCTTACAGTTTGAGTCTACTGCTTATCAATTAAATAAACCGATTAAAGGGGATGCTCTGATTGCATTTTCTAAAAAGAAAGTTTTAGAACTATCCAGATATTATCAAGATCGAGGGTTTAAGACGAGTATTATTTATGGAGATTTACCACCAGAAGTACGTCGGATTCAATATCAATCCTTTAGTGAGGGACAAAGTGAGTTACTCATTTCAACTGATGCCATTGGGATGGGAGTTAATTTACCAATTCGAAGAATTGTATTTGTTAGTGCTAAAAAGTTTGATGGGGAAGTCGTTCGTGAATTGACGTCACAAGAGGTAAAACAAATTGCTGGACGAGCAGGACGCAAAGGGATTTATGAAATCGGCTATGTCACATGCTTAGATGAGCATTTGGCATTTGTAAAAGAAAAGCTAGAATGTAAAGATGAAGTCATTGAGCAGGCTATTATTGGTCCACATGAATCGATGCTTGAAATTAAAGGGATTCCTTTGATTGAGAAACTAATGATTTGGGAAAATCATTATCAAGATATTCACCATTATAAAAAGATGGATATCGAGCGGTATTTGTTTGTATTGACTCAAATTAAACACTATAAGCTCTCGCAATGGGTACAATGGAAAATTATGAAACTACCTGTAAATTTCATGCAAATGGATTTATTGAATTTATTATTACTCTATATCGAGGAACACTTTATCAATGGAAATAGTGAATTAACGAAACCTCGTCTACATGCTGAAGATCTTGAAATACTTGAAATTCACTATCAAGAAGTTAATTTATATTACTCTTTTTCAAAAGTGTTCCATCTCGAATTTGATATAAATTGGGTTTATCGTGAACGCTCTAAGGTTAGTAAAAAATTGAATTATTTATTACTGCGCCTCTAAATGAAAGTTTTTAAATATAATGCAGTAAATATGTTTCTGTATATCCAAAATAAAAAAAAGCAACTTTTTAAAAGTTGCTTTTTTTTACTTATTAGGGATCTTGTGAATAAGCTGATATTAATAAATTAATAGTTAATCTTTTTTCATTAGTATCATCCAAATAATAGCTGGATTACTTATTCAACTGAATATAATTTTAATTAATTTGGAATAATTTTTTCTGCTTTTTTCTCGATAATTGGTAAGAAGTATTGGATACATGGTCCAATTAAAAGTGTTGTGATAATTGTTCCAAGTCCTAAAACTCCTCCTAAAGAGAAACCAACTACAATGAAGATAACGTCCATTGTGATACGAACCCATTTGTATTGCCAGCTTGTTTTATCAACAATAATTAATGGTAATTGGTCAGTTGGAGCAACACTTAATTCAGCTGATTTTAAAATTGAGAATCCAATTGCGATAACAACACAGCTAATAGCTACAATTAATAAACGAACAATTAATGGTAAAGCATCAATACCTACGTTATTTAATAAGTTATTAATTAAATCTAAGAATGGTCCTGCTGTAATAACAGCTAAGAATGTTCCTAAACGGATGTATTCACGAGTGAAGATTAACATACCAATAAATACAATTCCCATAACTAAAATATTAGCTTGGCCAACAGTAATGTGTAATAAATTTGCTAAACCTTGCATAAAGATTGTAAAAGAATCAACCCCAGTATTTGATTTAATAAAGAATGCTACCCCCAACTGGATAATGAAACATCCTACTAAAAAGAACATGATTCGAACGATATAGTTTTTAATATTAAATTTACTCATTATAATCCTCCTATGAGACTGTAAAATAAATAGCCCTTACATTTGAAACTGTATACATAATATAAAAAAAATGATAAAAAGTCAACTACTATATGTTATTTTGTCGTATTTATTTTTTTATATTCCATTAAAAGTCAGTTAAACTACTAAATGGAAAAAGCATATAATATAATTAGAATGAAATATTAGGGATTTATTGTATGATAATGATTATTTTATCTAAGAAAAATCAATAATAGTAGGTGAAATACATAGAGAGATCACAAGAAGTTGAAGTGGGGAGGAGGTGTCTGATGTTAATAACACAAGGTAGATATTCATCTTATTTAGATGAATATAATAAAATTACAATACTTGTTCCAAAAAGTTATTATAATGGAGAAATTGCTCCATTTAAGCTTATCAATATGACGACATCAGAGGCTTATGAGTTAAAGGTAGAAGAGAAGTTTGATTTTGGTAACGAGTTAAAATATAGCTTATCTATCCAAGGATTTGTCACAGTAGGAACTGAATATCAAGTCATGGATTGTTATAAAAATACAAGCTATTTATTTTTAGGTTATATTGCGAGAACTGAAGAATTTGATAAACGGTTTTATTATAATGGTGATGATTTGGGGCCAAGTTACAGTAAGAACATGACAAGATTTAAACTATGGGCACCAACTGCTACACAAGTTCAATTAATTTTATATGAAAATGATGTAACCCATTTTAGACGTATGAAGCGACTATCTAAGGGAATATGGGAACTGACTATTTATCAAGATTTAGAAGGGTGTCGTTATCGATATGAGATTGTTAATAATTTAGTACGCCAAGAAACGATTGATCCTTATGCTATAGCTTCTACTGTAAATGCAGAATATAGTGTCGTTGTGGATCCGTTGAAATGTGTTAAAGTTAAACATGAGTTGAGACCTAAACTAAATAAGCCGACTGACGCCATTATTTACGAATTAAGTATTCGAGATTTTACGATTCATCCATCTTCACGAGTTAAAAATCGTGGGAAATTTTTAGGGATAACAGAAGAGATAATAGATGAAAAAACAGGATATCACTATGGTCTGTCTTATTTAAAGGAATTAGGTGTGACACATATTCAATTACTGCCTATTTTCGATTTTGCTGGTGTCGATGAAAACTTTCCAGAGCAATCTTATAACTGGGGATATAACCCAGTCCAGTATAATGTTCCAGAAGGAAGCTATGCTTTAAATCCGAAAGATCCTTATTCACGTATTAATGAATTAAGAACGATGGTTAACATCCTACATGAGCATGGGTTTGGTGTGATTATGGATGTGGTTTATAATCATGTTTATGAACGACGGACCTTCCCGTTTGATGCAATGGTTCCAACTTATTTTTATCGTTATGATTATCAAGGAATGCCATCAGATGGAACAGGGTGTGGTAATGATTTGGCAACAGAACGACTCATGGTTCGTAAATATATTTTAGATTCAGTTAAGTTCTGGGTAGAAGAGTATGGAATCGATGGATTTCGCTTTGATTTGATGGGAATTATTGACGTTGATACGATGAATGAAATTCGTCAACTTTGTGAGGAACTTTATCCAAGTATTCTTCTTTATGGTGAGGGGTGGGATATGAATACCCCATTACCACAAGCTCAAAAGGCTGCTAAGTTTAATGCTTTTAAGCTACCACGAATTGGCCATTTTAATGATGCGTTCCGGGATAATATTAAAGGACATACCTTTAATCATCAGGATCGAGGATTAGCGCTTGGAAATTTCGGATATGCGAATGCTGGAAAACAGTTGCTAGCAGGTAGTTCAGGTTTGATCGAAGGCGAAACATATATGTTTTATGATCCTTCTCAAAGTATTAATTATGTCGAGTGTCATGATAATCATACATTATGGGATCGGATGAAATTATCGAATAGTGATGAAAATGATGAAACGCGTGAAAAACGTCAAATCTTAGCGGCAGCGATGGTGATTTTCGCTCAAGGAATTCCGTTTATTCATTGTGGACAGGAATTTTTTAGAAGTAAGAATGGAATTGAAAATAGCTATAATGTCTCAGATGAAATTAATGCTATTCATTGGGATGAAGTTTATGAACATGAAAAGAGTATTAATTTGATTAAAGGCTACATCAAAATCCGTAAAGCTCACGGTGCTTTTCGTTTTTCAAATGCAATTCTTGTAAAAAAACATCTACGCATTTTTCAACATCATCATTCTGTGATAGAATATACATTGAAAAATGTTAAAGACTATGGGTGTTGGGACGAAATCCATATTTTCTTTAATACACAAAATCGTGAAGTAAATATTCCAATCGTCACAAATGATTTTATATTGATTGCTGATGAGCATCAAAGTGGAACGGAAGGTATTAAATCGATTGAAGGTGAATTGAAAATGGCACCGCTCAGTACGATAATTCTAGTGAAATGATTTGATCTTTGAATCAGTCGTCTCTTTCATTTGGTGATGAATGAACGCAAAAAAGATAAAAGTAGATAGTGAAAACTCCTTAGCACTGCTAAGGAGTTTTTGTTGAGAAATGGAGTGCACATCATGACAGAAGTAGTGAATATTAAAGTAGAAGGCGTTGTTGATGAATTAATTCTCAATTCAATGCAAGTTTTAAACCAAGCATTCTATCAAGCTTCTGCAATCAACCAAGCAGACGAGTATGCATTAGTGTTTGAATTTCAAGAAGAGGTTGATGGTGATTATCTTGTGGTGACGGGAACCTTGAAAGATGATACGCAGACGATTAAGCGACAATTTGAAGTGAATGAATCAAAGACACGTAAATATGCTTATTTAGCTGTTTATTTATTGTTATTACAACGTGAAACTGGACGTGTTCAATCATGGGGATTATTAAATGGGATGCGCCCAACAAAACTGGTTCATGGAATGAAAAAGCGTGGATTTACCGACCAAGAAATTAAAGATTATATGCAGGAAGAATATTTAGTTTCAGATGAGAAAATTAATTTATTGCTAGAGGTTGCCAATCATCAATTAAAAGTGATTCCTGACCTACATACGATTCAAAATGAAGTGAGTATTTATATTGGGATTCCATTTTGTCCCACACGTTGTGCATACTGTACATTCCCAGCTTATGCTCATGGACCATTCAAAAAGTGGGTAGATCCATTTTTAGAAGCATTACTTGAAGAAATTAAAATCGTGGGTGCTTTTATTAAAGAACGTCAATTATCTGTCACTTCAATTTATTTTGGAGGAGGAACAGCAACGACGTTAACCGCAGAGCAGTTTGAAAAGTTATTAATTACAGTTTATGAAAACATTGCAAATTCACAAGAGGTTCGTGAAATTACAGTAGAAGCGGGGCGTCCAGATACGATTACACCTGAGAAATTAGAGTTGTTAAAGCGATATAATATTCATCGTATTAGTATTAATCCGCAATCATTCCAACAAAAAACATTAGATGAAATTGGTCGTCACCATACAGTAGAAGATGTCATTAAAAAATATTACATGGCTAAAGAACATGGATTTGATAATATTAATATGGATTTAATTGTTGGACTACCAAATGAAGGAAAAGAGGATTTAGCTTATAGTTTAGAGCAGATTGAAAAGCTACAACCTGAATCATTGACTGTTCATATGTTAGCCTTTAAACGAAGCTCGAAAATTACTCAAAATCGTGGATTGTATACAACGGCCTCAAAAGAGGAATTACAAGAAATGGGGCAAATGACATATGATTTTGCTGCTGCTCATGATTATATCCCTTATTATTTATATCGACAAAAAAATATTTCAGGTAATATGGAGAATATCGGTTATTCAAAGGTGGGACAGGAAAGTATTTATAATATTTTAATCATGGAAGAAGCTCAAAATATTTTAGGACTTGGGGTCGGGGCTTCAAGTAAATATTTAATTGGAACATCGGTTCATAATCCAAAAGATTTAAAAACATATATTGATTCATATGAGACTTATGCACAAAAGAAAGTAGAAACACTCATTGAAAGTTTAGAAATAGGTGATACACATGCAAATTAAAGATTTAAAGGTTAAAGAAGTTTCAACGTTAACAGTTATGATTAAATCAGTCAATGTCGGGCGTACAACAGCTCAAAAGCCTTATTTAAAGTTTGAGTTTGTCGATCAAAGTGGTTCTATTTTCGCCAATAAATGGAGTTTAAAACCTGAAGAGTTAAATGCCTTTGAAGCAGGGCAAGTTGTAACTGTTAAAGGACTAGTACAGCTTTATAATGCTCAGAAGCAAATTAATATTGAGTCTGTCTCATTGGTTGAAGGAGAGGTTGATTATTCTCAGTATGTAGAGTCTTCAAAATTTACAGTAGAGAATTTGAAGTCAGATATTACAGGATTTTTAGATGAAATGAAACCTGGGTATTATAAAGATATTCTTAATTATTTTTTAACAAAATATGAGCAAGAGTTTTATCTTCATCCTGCCGCAAGTCGTATGCATCATGCTTTTATGTCAGGACTAGCCCAACATGTTTATGAAATGTTAAAAATGGGGGCAGCTTATTGTGATTTATATCCATTAGTTAATCGAGACCTTTTATATGCAGGGGTTATATTACACGATCTTGGAAAATTATTTGAGATGAGCTATGAGCAATGTATTAAAACTGAGTATACACTTGAAGGATTAATGATTGGGCATATTAATATGATGGTATCGATGATTGATGAGGCGTCAAAAGAATTAGGATATGATGGAGAAGAAGTGTTATTCTTAAAACATATGGTGATTGCTCATCATGGAAAATTAGAATGGGGTTCACCAAAAGAGCCAATGATTATCGAAGCTGAGCTGTTACATTATCTCGATGTTGTTTCAGCCAAAATGACAGCCATTGAGGTTGCCCTTAGACATTGTGAAGAAGGGCAAATGAGTGACCGTATTCCAATGCTTGATAATCGTCGTTTTTATCATCATAAATAAAAAGAGTTAACGGCTCAACTGAGTCGTTAACTCTTTTTATTATTTTGCAGCTTCTTCTTGAGCAGCTGATTCTTGAGCAGCTGATTCTTCGATGTTTGCTACGATTGTTTCATAGCGTTTTTGTAAAAATTCATCTGTAAATTTGAAATTAGCTTCTGAACGGAATTTAATTAATAGTGTTTCTAAACGTAATTGAGTATACTCTTGTTTCTTAGCAGTTTGTTCTAACTCTTCCTTCATGTCTTCAAATGATGCTTTTTCATTTTCAGCATATTTATAGATAACGTGGTAACCAAATTGTGTTTTTACAGGTTCCGTAGAGTAGTGTCCGACTTCTAAGGCGTAAGCTGCATTTTCAAACTCAGCAACCATTTCTCCTTGACCGAATGTTCCTAAATCTCCACCATTTTCTTTTGTTCCATCTGTTCCATATTCACCTGCTAATTCCTTGAATGTTGCTTCTTTATCTTCTGCAGCATCTAATTTAGCAATGATTTCTTTTGCAGTTTCTTCATCAGCAACTAAAATGTGGCGAGCGCTAATTTTAGGTAATGTTTCATCATATAATTTTTGTAACATTTCATCCGTAATAGGATATGCTTCAGCTAAAGCTGCATCTTGTAATTGTGCTAATTTGAAGTAATTATAAATTTCTTCATCTGTTTTTAATCCAGCAGATTCCATGGCTTGATAATAGTTAGTTCCGTAAGCAACTTTGAATTGATCAATTAATTCTTTAACTTCTTTTTTATCAACTGGATATTTTTTCTCTAAAATTTGCTCATCAACTAATGAAATTCCATCTGATAATCCATATGCAGGAACTAATTCATCATATAGTTGTTCAACTGTATATTCATGGTCAGTGATTTTAGCGATGATTGAAGAATTTGTTTCTTTTGATTCTTCGTATGTTGTTGAGATTTCCTTATATTGTGTTTCTAAGAAATCATTTGTTAAAACAAATCCAGCAGCTTCACGTTCAGTTGCTAGTGTAGCCACAATGAATTCATCTGTTAATTTATTTTGAATTAATGTTTCTGTTAATTCATCTTTTACTTCTTCAAGTGTTGGGATTTCCTTTGTTTCCTCACTGTTAGTTGACTCTGATTCTTCAGTTGATTCTGCTTCTTCATCTTTTTTGTATTTTTCATCATAAGCTGTTTGGATTTCTTCATCAGTTACTGTAACAGCAGCGCGTGCAGCAGCTTCACGATATAAGTTTAATTCTAAATATTGACGTAATGCCTCTTCATTTTTGAATCCTTGAGCTAATAAGAAATCTTCAAATTCAGGATGCATTTGTTTATACATATCGATCGCGCTATCTACTTTAGCTGTATCGATTTCATATTTTGTTGATAAGACGTCATAGTCTACTAAATCTAATAATGCAGATAACCCAGCATCGGTAACCATTTCATCAAATACTTGTTGTTTAGTTATGTTGGCCACATCAGATGTAATAAAATTGTCGTTTCCATTTGGTAATTTCATCCCGATTTCATCTTTATTTGAACAGGCACCAAGTAGTAGTGTTGTAGCAAGTGCAGCTGTTACTAGGAAGTACTTTTTCATCACTTTCACATCCTCTTTTTTGTTTGATTTAACGTTTTTAATCATATCATTTTTCAAATTTTGTAACAACATATTTTTGGTAGGTTTTTGTGGAATTTAAGTAAAAACATAAACCAAATCGTGAAAAACTCATAGGATATATTAGCTCAGGAAACTGTGTGGAAAGGCTGGAAAGGAGTTGAGATTATGTTCGGAAATAATTGTGCATTTATCTTAGTCTTATTTATCTTATTAGTCATTATCGGATGCTGCTGGGGATGCGGATCTAGTGCATGGTAGGAAATGAATTGATTGGATATAGAAGAAAAATCTTATGCTCTGAAAAGAGCCTAAATAATAGTTAGTTAAGGAGCGAATTATTATGTGTGGAAATAATTGTGCATTTATCTTAGTATTATTCATTTTATTAGTAATCATCAGCTGCTGCTGTGGTGGATTTGGTTTCTAAAAATAACTTGAGTGATACGAGGAATCTTAGGTAATTGAACTCATGAGTGAATGTTTCAAAATATATTGCTCAAAATATGCTCGATTAAAAAGGACCGTTAGGTCCTTTTTTGTGATTTAAGTCTAAATTTATAAGAATAGACATATATTTAAAAGGATGTGAAGAGATTAGAGTGGCGAAAAAGATCTTTTATTGTCTTTTATGTCAATATTTAATCAGGGTTATAAATCAAATAAAAATGTCAATAAAATGAGAATAAAAGATGAAAATATACATATTATTCCAGGGTTAACTCGCATATAATCTCTTTGACTTTAATAATTAAGGGGGAGGTCACGATGGGACATTCAAGCTTAACTCCAAAGAATTTTGAGAAGTTATTGTTGTTTATTGAGAATCATTCAGATAAGACGGATGGATTAATGCCTATTTTACATGAAGCACAAGATATTTTTGGTTATATTCCATTAGAAGTTCAAAAGTTTATTTCTGATAAAACAGGAGTTTCAGTTGCACGCATTCATGGTGTCGTTACATTTTATTCTCAGTTTTCTACAGAACCAAAAGGAGAACATGTTGTTGGAGTGTGCTTAGGAACAGCGTGCTATGTTAAAGGAGCACAAGCGATTTTACAGAAACTTAAAGAAGAGTTAGGAATTGAACCCGATCAAACTACATCAGATGGAAAATACTCATTAGTTGCGACCCGTTGTATTGGGGCGTGTGGATTAGCACCAGTCATTACAATTGATGACGATGTGTATGGGAAAGTCGATCCTACACAAGTATCATCAATTTTAAATAAGTACAATTAGTATATCTATGTGTGTAAGCGTTATCCCAACGATAGTGATTATCAACTTTCCTGATTGAGATTGAGGGGGACGTTGAAGATATCAACCATTATTCATTTTTTAATCAGAATGTTTTATATTACGATCTGCTGATCAATTAGAATATGCATTGAAATTGCGTTTGCCTGTGATCTGATGAGCGATGTGTTAACTTACGTTAATTAAGAAGTGGTGTTGCATACACGATTAGCACATGTTAAATCATTACGAACCACAGAAATATTAGATATTAATTATTTACTTTTGGTGAGTGGGAAACGACTAAGTCCAATTATGTTAGAGTTAGCCGGAAAAATAAGACGTTGCTAGAGGGTTAATACATGATACATCAAGTATTTGAGTCATTACATGGTCTTAAATCATGCAGAAAGAGATGATGAGTGTGAAGTTTAATGAAATCTTATATGACTCACGATTTCGAGTCCTAAGTAAGGGAGTTAATTTACATTCGGTAACGGTATCCGGCTTATATGTGGGGGATTTATTGAGCTTTGTCATGGCTAAAGCGAAACCAGGCCAAATATGGCTAACGATTCAAGCCCATCCTAATGTGATTGCTGTTGCTTCGTTAATTAATTTGAGTGCTGTCATTGTCGTTGACGGGGTAGACATTCCACAGGAAACAATCGATGTGGCAAATGAAAGAGGAGTTGTTTTAATTTCATCCGTTCTAGATGCGGTTGACCTCGTCAAGTTAATCGAGGTATAAGCGTTTATTATGACTTACATATTTACTTCATCTTATCACCTTGTGCTGATGATTTTATGATACCTAATGATATTGTTTTAATGTGAAGTTTGAAACAGCTAGATATAATCGCGTTGACTCATCATAATAGCACAAGAAATTGACGAGTAGTTTCCAAGGTAGATGAAGAGGTTGGGGTCCTATTTATTCCTGGGATTGAAATTGAAACGATAGAAGGTGTTGATTTATTGAGCTATTTTAAGTCATTAGAGATAGCTGATTATTTTGTAATATTGATTGAATCCCATTTAAATTTAATGAAAAGTAATGAAGAGTTATTTGGACATCAGTGGTGAATCAATCATCACAATGAGGTAATTGAGAGTTTCCATGGTTACTCATTTAATTAATGAATTTGACCTGTGAAGATGTCATTTTCCAGGTTCATCGATTAGGTGGTATGGTTGTTGTGGTACATCTCAATAAGTTAGCTTATAATAGTTTGATTAAGTTAGGATTTATTCCAGGAGCATTAATGATTGATGGAATTTAATTAATTTCTTAATTTATGAATGGGGAGATAGGCAGGTTTCACCAGAGCTTTCATATATCCTTATCTAATGAACCCCTTTATTATTTGGAAGTTTCAAAGCGTAACCGATTATTTTCTGATGATTTAAAGGGGGAGACCAAATGAGGGACTTATCGTTATATATTCTGGATTTAACGATGAACTCGATACGAGCGCAGGCTACATTGGTTGAAATGAATGTGATTGAGCTCAAACAAAAAAGTCTCCTGATGATAAAGGTTAAAGATAATGGACAGGGGATGTCAGAAGAAATGATCGATCGAGTCAGAGATCCCTTTTTTACAACGCGGGCGACTCGTAAGGTTGGGTTGGGCATTCCTCTACTTACGGCAATGGCTAGTCGATGTGAGGGGGAAGTTTTCATTGATTCGAAGATAGGTGTGGGAACAACGGTAACGTTGAAAATAAGATTAGATCATATTGATCGACCACCCTTTGGCGATATTCATAACACATTAATTTCGCTAATCTATTTAGAACCCATCATTGATTTTAATTACACTCATCGAAGTGAGGAGTGTGAATATAAATTTAAGACACAGTCTGTTAAAAAAGTAATTGGAGAAGTTCCAATTAATCATTCAGCTATTATAGAGTGGATTAAAAAAGAGTTAGAAGCGGGAGATTTTTCTTTTACATCTTATTAAAGATGATTAGGAGGGGGTTTATTTTGAAGACGTTAAAAGAGTTAGAACAGATTCGTGAACAAACTTTGAAAAATTTACAGTTAAGAAATCAAGAGCATTCAAAGTTAAGAGTTGTCGTCGGGATGGGAACATGCGGAATTTCGGCTGGTGCACGATCTGTCTTAAATACATTAATTCAAGAGGTGAATAACTGTCATTTAGAAGAGGTAATGATCACTCAAACGGGCTGTGTTGGCATGTGTGCGTATGAACCAATATTTGAGGTATATGATGAATCGGAGAAAACGACCTATGTTCATATGACGCCTGAAAAAACGAGACGTGTCGTATTAGAACATTTAGTGAATGGAAATGTCGTATCTGAATTTACTATTGATGCAAGCTTAAATTAATACTTTTAAACAAAAGGAGGGGGATTCATGTCATATTATCGTTCACACGTCTTGATTTGTGGGGGAACGGGCTGTACATCTTCTAAATCAAGAGAAATTAAAAAGGAATTGGAGTTACAGTTAGAGCGACTAGGGCTTGAGCAGGAAGTTCAAGTGGTGATGACTGGATGTTTTGGCTTATGTGAAGCGGGACCGATTATGATTGTCTATCCAGAAGGAACTTTTTACTCAAAAGTTCAAGTAAGTGATGCAAAGAGAATTGCAGAGGAACATCTTTTAAAAGGACGAATCATTAAAGACTTATTATTTAAAGAAGCCATTGAAGATGGGGAGATTAAATCAGTTAATGAAGTAGAGTTTTATGCTAAACAAACGCGATTAGCTTTACGAAATTGTGGAAAAATTAATCCTGAAAATATTGATGAATATATTGCGCATGATGGATATATGGCATTAGCTAAAGTCTTAACTGAGATGAAACCTGAAGAGGTCATTTCAGAAGTGAAAAAGTCCGGACTTCGTGGTCGCGGAGGCGGAGGTTTTACAACTGGATTAAAGTGGGAATTTACGTATAAGTCAAAGAGTGATAAAAAATATGTCGCTTGTAATGCCGATGAGGGAGATCCAGGTGCTTTTATGGATCGTTCGATTCTTGAAGGAGATCCTCATGCTGTTTTAGAAGCTATGACAATTGCTGGTTATGCCATTGGGGCAGATACAGGATATATTTATGTTCGTGCAGAATACCCGATTGCTGTTAAGCGTTTGAGCATTGCCATTAAGCAAGCTCATGACTATGGATTGTTAGGAGAAAATATCTTTAATACAGGATTTGATTTTGATATTGAATTACGTTTAGGAGCAGGAGCTTTTGTCTGTGGAGAAGAAACAGCTTTAATTGAGTCGATTGAAGGGAAACGAGGGATGCCACGTCCACGTCCACCATTTCCAGCTGTTAAAGGGGTATGGGAAAAACCGACTTTATTAAATAATGTTGAAACGTATGCTAATATCCCACAAATTATCTTAAAAGGTGGAGATTGGTTTTCTAGTATTGGGACTGAGCGTTCAAAAGGAACGAAAGTATTTGCCTTAGGTGGGAAAATTAATAATACTGGATTAGTTGAGATTCCGATGGGAACGACTCTAAAAGAAGTGATTTATGGTATTGGTGGAGGAATTCCAAATGGTAAGAAATTTAAAGCTGCTCAAACTGGAGGACCTTCAGGTGGTTGTTTAACAGAAGAATATTTAGATACAGAAATTGATTTCGATAATCTAGTGGCACTTGGTTCAATGATGGGATCAGGTGGAATGATTATTATGGATGAAGATAACTGCATGGTTGATATTGCACGCTTTTATTTAGATTTTACATGTGATGAATCATGTGGGAAATGTACACCTTGTCGTGAAGGAACAAAGCGTATGATGGGAATTTTGAATAAGATTACAGAAGGAAAAGGTGAACTTTCGGACTTAGATGAATTAGAACAATTGGCAGATTACATTAAAGCTAATTCATTATGTGGTTTAGGTCAGACAGCACCCAATCCAGTTTTATCAACAATGCATCATTTTAAAGATGAATACTTGGCCCATGTTATTGATAAACGTTGTCCAGCTGGTGTTTGTTCAAAGTTATTAGAGTACTATATCACTGAAAAATGTATTGGGTGTGGAATGTGTGCTAAATCTTGTCCGGCTGCATGTATTAAGCCAATTGGAGAAGTCGTAAATGCCAAAACCGGCCGACGTCGTCATGTGATTAATAAAGTCGATTGTATTAAGTGTGGGGCATGTATGGCAACTTGTCCGACTAAAATTAGTGCGATTATTAAGCGATAGGAGGAGGAAAGATGGGAGTAGTTCATATTACCTTAAATGGGATGCCATATGTTGTTCCAGATACATATACGATTTTAGAAGCAGCACGGGAAGTGGGAATTAAAATTCCAACACTTTGCTTTTTAAAAGATTTAAATGAGACGGGAGCATGTCGTGTTTGTGTTGTGGAAGTCAAAGGTGCTCGGTCATTAGTTACAGCATGTAATATGAAAGTTAGTGAGGGAATGGAAATCTTAACTCATTCTAAGCGAATTTTAAATGCGAGAAAGACAACGGTTGAATTATTACTTGCGAACCATAATATTGAATGTACAACGTGTAATCGTAATCATAATTGTGAATTGAAACAACTTTCAAATGATTTAAACTGTAAGAGTGATCGATTTGAAGGAGAGCGTCGTGAGACAATTTATCGTGATGATTCTTACTCAATTGTACGTGATACATCAAAGTGTATTTTATGTGGACGTTGTATCGCTGCTTGTCGTGAAAAAGCAGGAGTTGAAGTGTTAGCATTTAATCAACGCGGATTTAAGACATATATTGGGCCAGCATTTGAAATGGGTATGGATCAGGCTGGATGTATCCATTGTGGACAATGTGTGAATGCTTGTCCAACAGCTGCTTTATCGGAACATTCAAATATTGAAGAAGTCATTCAAGCGATTAATGACCCAAATAAAATTGTCGTCTTTCAGGTGGCGCCTGCTGTACGTGCAGCACTTGGTGAAGAATTTGGATTACCATTTGGGACACGAGTAAATGGTAAAATCGCAGCTTCACTTCGACGTATTGGTGGGCCAACGTGTAAAGTGTTTGATACGAACTTTGGTGCAGATTTAACTATTATGGAAGAAGCTTATGAGTTGATTGAACGTATTAATAAGGATGGAGTACTTCCGATGATCACCTCTTGCTCACCAGGTTGGATTCGATTAGTGGAGCAATATCGACCAGAAATAATTCCGAATTTATCGTCATGTAAATCTCCTCAGCAAATGTTTGGTGCAATTTTAAAATCTTACTGGGCAGAGAAAAATAGTGTTAATCCAACTACTATTTACTGTGTGTCAGTTATGCCTTGTATTGCCAAAAAATCAGAGTTAAAACGAGAAGAGATGAACGTGAATGGCATTCAAGATGTAGATGCTTCAATTACAACACGTGAATTGGCAAGAATGATTCGGATGTATGGGTTAGATTTTGTTAATTTACCAGATGAAGACTTTGATCATCCATTGGGTGAATATAGTGGAGCAGGAACTATTTTTGGGGCAACAGGCGGTGTAATGGAAGCTGCCTTGAGAACCGCTGCAGATGTTTTAAGTGGCCAATCGCTGGATGCGATTGAATATGAAGCTGTTCGAGGTGTAGCTAGTTTAAAAGAAGCAACGATTCAAATAGGTGAGTTAAGTTTGAACGTTGCGGTCGTTCATGGAGGAAAACAGGCACTTGATATTGTGGATCAAATTTTAAGTGGTGAAAAAAAATATCATTTTGTCGAAGTGATGGGATGTAGTGGTGGTTGTGTTGCAGGTGGTGGACAACCTCATGTTCCCGCTTATTTATATAATTCAGGTTTAGATATTCGTGCTGAACGTGCTAAAGCTCTTTATGAAGATGATGAAGCAAGACAAATTCGTAAATCTCATGAAAATCCTGTCATTAAAGCTATGTATGAAGAGTATCTTGGTACGCCAAATAGTCATAAAGCTCATCAATTATTACATACAACCTATCATAAAAAAGACGTGTATAGCTCACAATAATACTTGAATCTTCTTCATTAAAAAATTAGGCTCATCACCAAAATAGTTTCTTGATTTTTTAAAAATATTTTCTCATTTAAAATGATGTTTAAATTATACGGGGACTAGTTAATTTTAAGAATTGAGTGAATAGTTTCAATAGAAAGAAATTGTCAAACCCCATTTCTTTTGAAGATTCAAAAATTAAGAATAAAGATAAAATGGTTATAATGTTTAAAAATAAAAGCAAATGTCTTTGAGACTTTAAAAAGATTAGGTATACTGATAAAGTAGCAATCAAAAATGACCTAATTTAATAAGTTTAAATTAAAAGATTATAAAGTTAGGCTAATTGATATTAAGATTATCTATACCTTTTAATAGAAGGGATAGGGGTAAAATTACAATTTGATTATAATGTTAAAAATTGCTAAAAATAGTTATAAAAGCATTTTACTATTATTGTTCCAATGAATGAGGTATAGTATAATGAAGATATTTCTATTTATACGATTTAATTAGGGAGGTTAATGTTATGTCTAAAGTGTTCCAGTCAATGGACGGATGTCAGGCAGCAGCGTATGTTTCTTACGCATTTACAGAAGTAGCAGGGATTTATCCAATTACGCCTTCGACTCCGATGGCAGAATATACAGACTTATGGGCTTCACAAGGTAAGAAAAATTTATTTGGAGCACCAGTAAAATTAGTTGAGATGCAATCTGAAGCAGGAGCTGCTGGGACAGTTCACGGTTCTTTACAAGCGGGTGCATTAACAACAACTTATACTGCATCACAAGGGTTATTATTAAAAGTACCTAACATGTATAAAATTGCTGGAGAATTATTACCAGGTGTTATTCACGTATCTGCACGTGCGCTTGCGGCACAATCATTATCAATCTTTGGTGATCACCAAGATATTTATGCAGCACGTCAAACTGGATTTGCTATGTTAGCAACGAGCTCAGTACAAGAAGTTATGGACTTAGGTGGGGTAGCTCACTTAGCTGCAATTAAATCAAGTGTTCCATTCTTACACTTCTTCGATGGATTCCGTACATCACATGAAATTCAAAAAGTAGAAGTAATGGATTATGAAGATTTAGGAAAATTATTAGATTACGATAAAGTACGTGAGTTCCGTGCACGTGCAATTAATCCAAATCACCCAGTAACAAAAGGGTCAGCACAAAATGATGATGTTTACTTCCAAACACGCGAAGTTCAAAATAAATACTTTGATGCAGTACCTGCAATTGTAGCAGACTACATGGAAAAAATTACTGAAATCACAGGGCGTGAATACAAACCATTCATGTACTATGGTGCAGAAGATGCAACTGAAATCATCGTTGCAATGGGATCAATCACAGAAACAATTAAAGAAACCGTTGATTATTTAATTAAAAATGAAGGACGTAAAGTAGGGGTTATCACTGTTCACTTATATCGTCCATTCAGCTCAGAATACTTCTTCAACGTATTACCATCAACAGTAGAACGTATCGCTGTATTAGACCGTACAAAAGAACCAGGAGCAACTAGTGAGCCATTATGCTTAGATATTCGCTCTATCTTCCACGGTCGTGAAAATGCACCGAAAATCATAGGTGGACGCTTCGGATTATCATCAAAAGATACAACACCATCTCATATTGTTGCTGTTTATGATAACTTAGCTGGGGAAATGAAAGATGACTTTACAGTAGGTATCGTCGATGACGTAACATTCAAATCATTACCTGTAAATAATGAGGTAATGGTTTTAGGAGATGATGTAACAGAAGCATTATTCTTCGGATTAGGATCTGATGGAACAATCGGAGCTAATAAAAACACAATCAAAATCATCGGTGAAAATACTGATTTATATGCACAAGCTTACTTTGCATACGATTCTAAAAAATCAGGTGGTTTAACACGTTCTAACTTACGTTTCGGTAAGGATGTTATCCGTGCACCATACTTAGTATCAACACCAAGCTTCGTATCATGTTCGATGGATACATATATTGGTAAATACGATATGATTAGCGGTTTACGTCAAGGAGGAACATTCTTATTAAATACTGTTCACTCAGCAGAGGAAATTGTTAACCATATGCCAAATAGCTTCAAAAAGCAATTAGCAGAGAAAAATGCTAAGTTCTATATCATTGATGCCGTAACTTTAGCTAAAGAAATTGGATTAGGACGTCGTACTAATACAATTATGCAATCTGCATTCTTCAAATTAAATGAGCAAATCATGCCATATGAACGTGCTCAAGAATTAATGAAAAAATACGTGGAGAAATTATATTCACGTAAAGGAGAAGCAATTATCGCAATGAACTTTGCTGCTATTGATAAAGGAGCTGAAGGTTTAATTGAGGTAACTGTTGATCCAGCATGGGCCAACTTAACACCAGAAGAAGCACATGTTAAAGAAGGCCGCCCTCACTTTGTTGAAACAATCGCTGATGTAATCAACCATAGTAAAGGTGACACATTACCAGTATCAGCATTCGTAGACTATGCAGATGGAACAATGCCAAATGGTACGGCTGCGTATGAAAAACGTGGAATTGCTAACTTTGTACCAAAATGGATTGAAGAAAACTGTATCCAATGTAACCAATGTGCTTACGTATGTCCTCATGCAGTTATCCGTCCATTCTTAGTAACAGAAGCTGAGAAGGAGCAAGCTCCAGAAGGAACACGTACATTAAAAGCAATTGGTAAAGGATTAGATGGATTAGAATATTGTATCCAAGTATCAACATTAGACTGTACAGGATGTGAAGTATGTGCGCATATCTGTCCAGGTAAAAAAGGAAACAAAGCATTAGTTATGGTTCCAATTAGTGAAGAATTAGAAGCAGGACAAGTCGATCGTGCTGAATACTTCTTCAACAACGTCACATACAAAGATGATTTAATGCCAAAAACAACAGTTAAAGGTTCACAATTTGCTCAACCATTATTCGAATTCTCAGGAGCATGTGCTGGATGTGGGGAAACTCCATACATCACATTATTAACTCGTTTATTCGGAGATCGTATGACAATTGCCAATGCAACTGGATGTTCATCAATCTATGGGGCATCATTCCCAGCTACACCTTATACAAAAAATGCTGAAGGAAATGGACCAGCATGGGCAAACTCATTATTCGAAGATAATGCTGAGTTTGGATTCGGTATGCATATTGCAGCTGAAACATTACGTAACCGTATTGGATTATTAATGGAAGAAAATATGGATAAAGTTGAGGCTGAATTATCTGAATTATTCACTAAATGGTTACAAAACCGTCATAGTGGAGAAGTAACAAAAGCATTAGCACCTCAATTAGAAGTTGCCATTGCAAATTCTTCAAATGAAGCAGTTAAAGAAATTTTGGACTTAAAAGATTACATCGTTAAACAGTCTAACTGGATTATCGGTGGAGACGGATGGGCTTATGACATCGGATATGGTGGATTAGACCACGTTATCGCTAATAATGAAGATGTTAATATCTTAGTATTAGATACTGAGGTTTACTCAAATACAGGTGGACAATCATCTAAATCTTCACGTGCTGCATCAATCGCTAAGTTTACAGCAGCAGGTAAGAGTGGTAAGAAGAAAGACTTAGCAGCAATCGCAATGTCTTATGGACACGTCTATGTTGCTCAAGTTTCTCATGGTGCAAATCAAGCTCAAGTTATTAAAGCAATGATGGAAGCTGAAAAACACCAAGGTCCATCTATCGTTATCGCATACTCACCATGTATCGCTCACGGTATTAAAGGTGGATTAGCAAACTCAATGAGCCAAGCTAAATTAGCGACTGAATGTGGATACTGGCCAACATACCGCTTCGATCCTAAATTATTAGAAGAAGGTAAAAACCCATTACAAATGGATTCTAAAGCACCAAACTGGGATAAATACCGAGACTTCTTAATGAGTGAAGCTCGTTATGCTCAAGTTACAAAAATTAACCCAGAGCATGCTGAAGAATTATTAGAAGCAAATCGTCGTGACTCACAACGTCGTTTCCGTCAATTACAACGTATGGCTGCATTAGATTTCTCTGATGAAGTAGAAGTTGTAGAAGAAAAAGAATCAGCAGAATAATTTTTAAAAAAGCTTATCGGATAAATCCGATAAGCTTTTTTTATTGATATGTGATGTGAAATGGCTTGAAAAAACAACTAATAACAACTCGACACAACATAACAAAAAGTGTCAAATCGTTTTAGAAATAATAGAAACTGGGATTAAATAACGCTTACACTCGGGGTGTTGTGTAACGGGTTACGATAAATCATAATTTTTGTGAACTATATGACAAAAGATGATAAAAATACCAAATATCGCGTGATAGTATTAGAGTGTTCAAAAAAGTGTTGAATAAAATAAATCAATATACAGCTTAAAAGATAGAAGTGGGGGATTTTGGGATGAAAACTTTAGCTATGATTTTAGCAGGTGGACGTGGATCACGTCTAGACATTTTATCACTTGGAAGAGCCAAGCCGAGTGTGCCTTTCGCAGGGAAATTTAGAATTATCGATTTCGTATTGAGTAATTGCTCAAATTCAGGAATATACGATATTGGAATTTTAACCCAATATTTACCATTATCATTAAATGAACACATCGGATTAGGTCAAGCATGGGATTTTGATCGTAAAAATACGGGAGTAACGTTATTACAACCATGTGAAGGTCATTCATCAGATCAATGGTATACAGGAACAGCAGATGCGATTTTACAAAATATTAGTTATATTAAACGTAAGAATCCGGACAACGTTTTAATTTTATCAGGGGATCATATTTATAAAATGGATTATCGTCCATTAATCCAACAACATATTGAGAAAGGTGCAGATGTAACAGTTTGTGCTCAAGAAGTTGAGTGGAGTGAAGCGTCTCGCTTTGGAATTTTAACAGATGATGAAAATGGACGTATTGTAGAGTTCGCTGAGAAACCAGCAGAGCCTAAGAGTAATCTAGCATCGATGGGGATTTATGTGTTTAAAACGGATGTATTAATTAATACGTTACAACATCTTAAAAAGGTTGGTTTAGATTTTGGAAGTGACGTTATTCCTCATTTAATTGAGAATGGACATGTTTATTCTTACCGCTTCCGTGATTACTGGAAAGATGTTGGAACATACGAGTCGTATTTAGAGGCTAATTTAGAATTAACAACAACAGTCGATAAAATTCAATTAGATATGTATGATAAAGATTGGGTTATTCATACAAAGAGTGAAGAAAAACCAACTGCTAAATTTGGTTCAAAGGCTCAAGTTTGTCAAAGCTTGATTTCAAATGGTTCAATTATTGCCGGATCTGTGACTAAATGCGTAGTAAGTCCAGGTGTTCATATTCATCCAAATGCTATTGTTCGTAATAGTATTATTATGAATGATACCATCATTGAAGAGGGATGTGTCATTGATGGAGCTATTATTGATAAAAACTGTGTTATTGGTAAAGGAAGTATCATTGGGCGTGGATCTAATGTTTGTCCAAATCAAGAAAAACCAAAAGTATTATCAAGTGGCTTAAATGTTATTGGTAAAGGGGTACATATTCCTGAGGGAACAATTATTGAACGTAATGTTCGTATTTTTCCGCATGTTGCTGAGACAGACTTTAGTGACAAAATTATAGCTTGTGGTAGCACGGTTTATCCTGCAAAGGAGGCTTAAACCGTGAAGATTGCATTTGTTTCATCTGAAGTTTATCCATTTATTAAAACAGGAGGGCTAGCTGATGTAGCTTATGCCCTTCCAAAAGCACTAGTTAAACAAGGACATGATGTTCGTGTTATTTTACCAGGTTATAAACAAATCCCTGAGGGAATGTTAAAAGGTGCATATTGGGTAACCAATGTTGAGGTTATGGGCAAACTATTTTGGATTAATTGTGTTGAGTTAGAGGGGGTTAAATATTACTTAATATTTGAACCACTTTTTTCAAACCGACATTCTATTTATGAGTGTGAAGATCGCGATTATCAATTTGCTATGTTCTGTGAAGTTACCCTGCGCTTATTAAAGAATATTAATTTTCAGCCAAATATTATTCATACGAATGATTGGCAGACGGGGTTAATTCCATTTTTTATGGATCAGCGTTATTATGCCGATCCGTTTTATTACAATACTAAAACAGTTTATACGATTCATAACTTACGTTTCCAAGGACAATTCACTTCACATGCCGTTCGCCATTTAGGCTATCGATTTGATGATATAAATATTAACTATATGCAGTTAGGGATTCAATATGCAAATAAGGTGACAACGGTTAGTGAGACATATGCTAAAGAAATTTTAACGGATTTCTATGGGGAAAATTTAAATCATATTTTAAGTATGCGTCAATCTGATTTGAGTGGAATTGTTAATGGAATTGATACTGATATCTTTAATCCAGCGGTTGACACAGCACTTGTTTCACCTTACACCGAAGAGACATTAGAATTGAAACTTAAAAATAAAGAAGAATTACAGAGACGTTTTAATTTAGAAATCAATGCTGATATTCCGTTGATTGGAATTGTCACACGATTAGATTCACAAAAAGGATTAGACTTAATTACTTGTGTTTTAGAAGAGTTATTAATTTACGATAATATTCAATTTTTCTTGCTCGGATCTGGAGAGGCAAAGTATGAACAGTATTTCCAATGGATTCGAGATAAGTATCCGAAACAGGTGGGGATTTATTTAGGATATAATGGAAAACTTGCAAACTTAGTTTATGGTGCAAGTGATATGTTCTTAATGCCATCATTATATGAGCCATGTGGTTTATCACAATTAATATCACTGCGATACGGAACAGTTCCGATTGTTCGTGAAACAGGTGGATTAAATGATACGGTTCATTCCTATAATGAAGCTACTGGTGAAGGAAATGGATTTAGCTTTACCAATTATAATGCGCATGATATGTTATATACCATTCGTCGAGCATTAGATTATTATCATCATAACAAAGAAGTTTGGCATCAATTAATGGTGACAGGAATGACTGGAGATTACTCTTGGGAGCATTCGGCTCATCGTTATGTTGAACTCTACCAATCTATGTTTTAATACGACATTAAAAGCATAAAAGCAATCTATCTTGCTTTTATGCTTTTTTGTTACTTTTTTGATAACTTTAGGCATTTAGCAAAAACTAAAAAGTGGATGTGAAATATCTGTTTTTGCTTCTATATAAATAGCGAAATATAGTTCATATTCTAACAATCAGGCTTAGTACGCAAGTCTTTTTGATAGAAAGGCGAACTAGGGTAGCGATGGGTCACCTAGCGATTTCTGAAGAAATCCATTCCTTTACTGCTAGGACTGGGTCATCTGCCATTTTCGCAGAAAATGTATCCTCCATTGGCAGGGCTGGGTCACCTGCCATTTTCGCAGAAAATGTATCCTCCATTGGCAGGGCTTTATTTTTTACGTTATGAAAAACTTATTGGGGTTTATATATAGTTGGTCAGAATTAATGAAATTTTAAGGGGTGAAGTCTGATACTCTAAATGTAAAATATTAATCATTTTCAATATAGATTATGGTAAAATAGCATATATACTTAAATGTCGAATGATTATGTAAAAAGGTGATAATATGTCAGTGGATAAAAATAAAATTGAAACGGCCGTAAGAATGATTTTAGAAGCCGTTGGAGAAAATCCAGATCGAGAAGGAATAGTTGATACACCAGCACGTGTAGCACGTATGTATGAGGAAGTTTTCGGTGGATTACATGAAGATCCTTCAAAACATTTACAAGTTTATTTCAGTGAAGAATATGATCAATATGTCTTAGTACAAGATATTGTCTTCCACTCAATGTGTGAACATCATTTATTACCGTTCTTTGGGAAAGTTCATGTGGCGTATTATCCTGAGAATAATGAGGTAGTGGGATTAAGTAAGATTGCTCGTGTAACAGATGTTGTTTCACGTCGACCACAACTTCAGGAGCGTATGGGAAAACAAATTGGGGATACGATTGCTAATGCGATTAAATCAAAAGGTGTGATGGTTGTTATTGAAGCCGAGCATATGTGCATGGTAATGCGTGGCATTAAAAAACCGGGAGCTATGACCAAAACAATCTATAGCACTGGAATTTTTAAAGAAGATTTAGCAATGAGACAGGAAGTATTAAATTTAATTAAAGGATAGGAGTCATCGATATGCGTTATTTAAGTAGTGGAGAATCACATGGACCACAGCTAACAGCAATTATTGAAGGAGTCCCTGCAGGACTTACTTTAACAGCAGAGATGATTAATCAAGATTTAAGGATCCGTCAACAAGGATATGGACGTGGCGACCGTATGAAAATTGAAAGTGACCAAGTGCAGATTACAAGTGGTGTCCGTCATGGGGTTACGCTTGGATCCCCAATTACACTTGTCATTAAAAATAAGGATAATAAAAATTGGGGTCATGTCATGGCGATTGAGCCGATTGATGAGCATGATTATGAAATTAAAAAAGTGCCACGACCAGGCCATGCTGATTTAGTTGGGGCAATGAAATACGGGCATCGAGATTTAAGAAATGTTTTAGAACGTTCATCTGCACGCGAAACAGCGATTCGTGTTGCAGTTGGAGCCGTTGCTAAACAGATTTTAAAAGCGTTAGATATTGAGGTTATTTCTCATGTTTTACAAATTGGGAAAGTATCAGTAACGAATTATCCAACAACAATTTCAACTATTCAAGCTGCGATTGCTAATTCGCCTGTTCGTTGTGTTGATTCAGACCTTTCGATTCAAATGTGTCAACATATTGATGAAGCGAAACAGCAAGGTGATTCAGTCGGAGGGATTGTTCAAGTATTAGCTGAAAATGTACCGGCAGGTCTTGGTAGTTATGTTCAATTTGATCGAAAATTAGACGCTAAAATTGCCGCAGCCTTTATGGGGGTACAATCAGTTAAGGGGGTTTATTTTGGTGATGCGATGATGGCGAGTTCTCATTTTGGAAGTGAAGTCCATGATCAAATCTCATATGATCAAGGATTTACGCGAATGAGTAATCATTATGGTGGATTTGAAGGGGGTATGACGAATGGAATGCCAGTTGTGGTGCAGGCGATGATCAAACCAATTCCAACGTTATATCAGCCATTAAACTCGATTCATATTGATACGAAAGAAGTGGAGGAAAGTATGATTGAGCGCTCAGATAGTTGCGTGGTTCCCGCTGCGGGTGTCGTTTTAGAATCAGTTTTAGCCTTTGAACTAGCAAAGGAGATATTAGAAGAATTCCAATCTAACCAAATGTCATCTTTAATTAAAGCTGTAAAATGTCACCGTGAAGCAATGAGGGATTTTTAATGAAACAATTACAAGTTAAAACGCATCAAGGGGAGTATCCTATTTATATTGGTGATGGTTGTTTAAATGAGTTAACGCCATTCATCCAAAAAGCGACACAAGTAGTTGTCATTACAGATGAAACTGTCTATGAGTTACATTATCAAACGTTAGCGCATGTTTTATCAAAAGAGGCCTTAGTATATGTCATCAAACCAGGAGAAGCATCAAAAAGTTTCGAGGTGTATCATGCGATTCAAACGTTTCTGATTCAAAATCAAGTTGATCGTAAGGCGTTAATATTAGCCTTTGGTGGTGGAGTCGTCGGTGATCTAGCTGGATTTGTTGCCGCAACGTATATGCGTGGAATTGATTTTATTCAAGTTCCGACCACCTTACTGGCGCACGATAGTGCGGTCGGTGGAAAGGTCGCGATTAATCATGAGCTTGGAAAGAATTTAATTGGTGCCTTTTATCCACCGAAAGCTGTCATCTACGAATTGCCATTGTTAGCAACGTTATCGGATAAAGAGTGGAGAAGTGGGTTAGCAGAGATGGTGAAGCATGGTTTCATTTCAGATGAGGTACTATTGAAGACGTTAATGTCGTTTCATACATTAGACCCACTGCAGGAAGAAATCTTTGCTGCTTTACTAATGCAAAGTCTGATGGTTAAAAAGAATGTGGTTGAAATGGATGAGTTTGAAAAAGGAAGTCGTGCTTTTTTAAACTTTGGCCATACGTTTGGCCATGCGATTGAACTCGATGAGAAAAGCTTATCACACGGTGAAGCTGTCGCTATTGGGATTATATTTGCGCTATATTTAAGTAAGAAAACATTTAAGATTGATTTAGCGATAGATGATTACATATCTTATTTAAAACAGCTTAACTTTCCCCTATTCTTAAAAGCAGATCGTGCAACACAATATATGAACTACATGTTACATGATAAAAAGAATGAACAACATCAGATCCGTTTTGTTTTATTAAAAGAGGTAGGCAATCCTGTTTTAGTAACATTTAGCGAAGAAGAATTAAAGCCAATGTTACAACAATTTTTAAATGAAATGACAAAAGAGGTGAGAGTATGTCATTAAAGGGAAGCATTAAAGTAGCAGGAGATAAATCAATTACTCATCGTGCCATTATTTTTAGTAGTTTATCCAAAGGGACGACAAGAATTCACGAGCCATTACTAGGAGCAGACTGTATTAGTACGCTAGAAATTTTTAAACAATTTGGTGTGAAGTCTGAATTAAGCAAGGATTGTTTAATAATTACGAGCCCGGGGTTAGAGAGTTTTTGTTATGATCAGTCAATTTTAGATGCCGGAAATTCTGGAACAACCGCACGCTTATTGATGGGCGTACTATCCAACTTACCTGCTACATTAACGTTAATTGGTGATGAATCATTATCGAAGCGCCCAATGAAACGAGTGACTCTCCCTCTTTCACAAATGGGGGCTAATATTACGCTAGAAAATGATGCTACATTACCTGCTACAATTACTGGTCATCAGTTGACGGGAATTTCTTATGAGCTTCCCGTTGCAAGTGCCCAAGTGAAGTCTGCCATTATGTTAGCTGGGATGTTAGCTCAAGGTGTGACGACGATTCATGAACCAATTCCGACGCGTGATCATACGGAAAAAATGTTTGAGGATTTCCAAATTGCCTATAATAAAGTGAATCGAATGATTACGGTTCAAGGACCACAGATGCCGATCACACCAGGGGAAGTCTTTGTACCGGGTGATATTTCCTCTGCAGCGTTCTTTGTCGTAGCGGCATTAATGGTTCCAGGTAGTGATGTAATGATTGAAAATGTCGGAATTAATGAGACACGTTCAGGAATTATTGATGTGATTCGAGCGATGAATGGAAAGATTACATTAGTCAATGAACGTTATTTTGGTGGTGAACCAGTCGCTGATCTTCATATTCAATACACGAAAGACTTAGTTGCCACGACGATTGAAGGCGATATGATTCCACGCTTAATTGATGAAATCCCTATTTTAGCGTTACTTGCCACACGTGCAAAAGGGATAACAGTCATTAAAGATGCTGAGGAGTTGAAGGTTAAAGAAACGAACCGTATTGATGTGACCGTCAACCAGCTAAAAGCAATTGGCGCCGAAATAAAAAGTACTGATGATGGAATGATCATCACAGGACAGCCGGAAGGTTCGTTTAATCAGGCGTCAGTCTCAAGTCATAAAGATCATCGAATTGCGATGATGCTCTGTGTGGCTTCGTTATTAATCGATGAACCACTCATTATTGAAGATGTTGAGTCAATGGAGATTTCATATCCAGACTTCTTAAAACATCTAAATGTGTTATTAGGAAATTAGAGGTGTTATAAATGTCAATTGAATATTTTATTGAGTTATATGAGAAAGGGCAACTGACAGAAGAGGCGATTGAGCAGATGCAACATTTTGCGTTTGATGCTAATGATGATGAAATCTTCATTATTGCTCAAATTTTCGCGGCGATTGCTCATGTCTCAAAAGCGATTGAGTTAGTTGAACCATTGTTAGTAAAATATCCAAATGAAGTCAACTTAAAAACATTCTTAGCGGATTTATATTTAGATTTAGCTGAGGATGAAAAAGCACTTGACTTATTAGCGGGTAGCGATGAAGAAACGAATGCGAGTGTTCTTTTACTCGAAGCAGATATGTACATCGCTCAAGGATTATTTGAAGTCGCTGAAGATAAGTTAAAGAAAGCTATATCACTCGAACCTCATAACGATTTAATTAAACTAGCTTATGCTGAGTTTTATCATCACATTGGAGAATTTGAAAAAGCATTAGATTTATACTTAGATTTAATTGAATGTGGATTAAACGCTGACATTAATGTGTATGACCGTTTAGCAACGTGCTACAGCCATATTGGAGAATTTGAGAAAGCATTAGAACAATTCGATTTATCAGAAAAATATTTTGGTAAGTTGAATACGGATCAACTTTTTAATAAAGGATTCCTTGCTTATCAAGTCGACGATTACTCATTAGCTAAGCGCGTGTTTCATGATTTAAAAGAATTAGATTCAAGCTATGATACAATTTATCCATTGTTAGCAAAAATCTATCTAAAAGAAGAAGATTATGAAAAAGCACTTGAAATGATTCAAGAAGGGATAACACATAATGAATTCAATGCCGAGTTACACTACTTAAAAGGATTGGCTTTAGAGAAATTAAAAGATTTAGAAGGGGCGCGCGATGCTTATTATGAGGCCTTAAACTTAGATCCAGAAGATTTAGAAGCAGCACTTCGTAGTAACCGTATTTGCTTAGTGTTAGAAGACTTTGAAGAAGTCGTTCAAAATATTCAACATTATGAAGAAAACGGATTATTTGATGACCGATTTGATTGGGATTTAGCGATTGCTTTCTTAGAATTAGAGGAGTATGATGAAGCGGCTTCATACTTTGAGAAAGCATTCGTCAACTATGGAGAAAATGTTGATTTCTTATTTGATTATGCGCAATTCTTAATGGAAGAAGGACGTCGTGAAGAGGCAGCGAAACAACTTGAGAAAATTTTAAATATTGATCCAAGTTTAACACCGGCTCGAGAGTTACTAGAGAATTTAATGTAAGAATTGTATAAAACTCAAAAAATGGTTTTTACAATCTGATGACAAAACCTTAAATGGTGTATAATACATCTTAAAGAAATTCTAGTAGAGGTGATTGAACAATGTTCTTATATTATGGTGGATATTACGGTGGATATGGGATGCGTTTCGATTCATCGTATTTAATTTATTTATTGATAGCATTAATCGTCCCGATGTTAGCCCAAGGTTATTTATCATCGACGTTTAACCAATACTTACGTGTTCGCGCTTCATCAGGTTTAACTGGAGCGGACGTGGCACGTCGTATCCTAGATCGAAATGGATTACAACATGTTCATTTGACAGAGGTTGGTGGTCGTTTGAGTGACCATTATGATCCAAGTCGTAAAACAGTTCGTTTATCACGTGATATTTATCATGGAACATCGATTGCTGCT
Source organism: Turicibacter bilis (assembly GCF_024499055.1). Lineage (NCBI taxonomy): Bacteria > Bacillati > Bacillota > Erysipelotrichia > Erysipelotrichales > Turicibacteraceae > Turicibacter > Turicibacter bilis. Next base: position 2,653,445 of record NZ_CP071249.1, read on the forward strand.
TTAGCAGTTGCTGCTCATGAATGTGGACATGCGATTCAACATGCGAATGCCTATGCACCACTTCAATTCCGTTCAGCAATGTTTCCAGTCGTAAATTTTGCCAATAAGTTTGGTTACTTAGCCATTCTTTTAGGATTTATTTTTGGTGGTTCATCATTTTTATTACTTGGGATTATTTTAGTTGGCGTAACCGTGTTATTCCAAATTGTGACTTTACCTGTTGAGTTTAATGCATCAACTCGTGCAGTTGCTCAGTTATCAGAAATGAATATTTTATATGGTAACGAAGAAAAAGCAGGGGCACGTAAAGTGTTAACGGCGGCAGCATTAACGTATGTAGCGGGAGCTGTGGTGGCCATTGCCGAATTATTACGTTTAATCATGATTTTTAATTCACGCAATAACGATTAATTAAGGCTCTTTGTCAACTGGTGTGGGTGAAGAAATTTTATACCTGTAATCGTGAGGGATTAAGCTGCTCATTGAGCAGTTTGATTCCTTTTATTTTTTTGTTCAAAGGTGTACTTATGGATAATCAAAATTCTAGCTTTGAAATGATAGAAACTACGGTATCCAAAGGCCATGCGTTTAATCACTTTAATCTTGTTATTAATCCCTTCAAGCACTCCATTGGTATAAGATGTTTCAATCGTATTTTTGATATAATCTTGGTAGTTAGTTAATGTTTTTAAAGCTGTTTTCATTTCAGGTGAAAGTAAGTCAGAGGGGTTTTGAATGGCATGATGAAAAGCATCAAAGTTGCGAAGTTTGATGGCCTGTTTGATGGTTTGATAGAAGTCATAAGTGGCTTTTAATTCCGGATCTAAAGCGAGTAAAAAGTCGATGATTTCTTGTTGAGAAATCTGCTTTTTGAAACAGTTAGAATAGAAGTAGTGGGTAGAATGGATATCCTCTTGGGCTTTTAATAAAAGGCGCCAATAATGTTTGAATTTATTGTAGAATTCTTTGTTTTGGTTCATGAAGCGAATACGAGTTTTATTGAGGGCACGAGATAAAAGTTGAACGACGTGGAACTTATCTAAAACAATTTTAGCGTTGGGAAACACCTCTTTAATGAGTGTCATATACGGAGCATACATATCAATAACAACGTGAGTTACACCTTCACGGGCCTCCTTAGAAAATCGCATGAAATAAGGTTTTAAAGTGCTTAGACGACGGTCTTCAACGATATCAATTAACTTCCCATTAGAAGCATCACAAAAAATGAATGACATAGCCCCTTCCGCTGATTTGACCGACTTAAACTCATCAAAACAAAGCACCTTTGGAAGAGAGTTAAAATGAAGGGGTTGTTCCTCGTACGATGTATGAATGATCCGATTGACCGTTGAATGGGATACGTTGAGTTCACGGGCAATATCTGACTCGGATTTTTTATGGCTAGCCTCTAGGAAAATGGCTTGTTTAAGGGGATTAGAAAGGTAACAATTAGATTCTACGAGAGAGGTTTTAAGCGTAAAGGTACGATCACAATGACGGCATTTATAGCGTTGCTTTTTTAAATCGAGATAGGTATCAAAGCCAGAGAGTTTCATCATCTTAATACGAGAGGTTTTGAAGCCGTGTTTAATGATTTGTGAGTCAAAGAGATGACCACAGTTGTAACAATGGGTCGGTTGAAAAGAGAGGATACCAGAAATGACCTTAGAGCGGATCCCGTTAATCTGAACATCTTCCATCCAATTTTCTGAAAAAGTAATATTTTTATCTTTTAAATCGAGTAAAGTTAAGATACAATTATTGTGAGACATAAACCCAATCCTTTCGTGTTTTTTTTGGTCAATTACATGGTATAGAATTTGGGACGTGATGTCTCTTTTTTTATACTTATTTTTTATTCCAAATAAAAGAAGTGTGGGAATCACCCACACCAAATATTATAGAACCTTAATTAAAAAGTCATCAAACTTAACGTTTGATGACTTTTTTTATGTTGTAGTAAAATAAAATTAGTAAAATTTTGTAACGAATGAATGGTTTGAAAGTCTTATAGATGGAAGCGAGGTGATGGGGTGACAGAGTTTGAGAAGATTTATGCGGAATATTTTCCAGATGTTTATAAGTATGTTTTATCATTATGTCATCACGAGGCAATGGCAGAAGATATTACGCAAGAGACTTTTTTAAAGGCCATTAAAAATATTCATCGATTTAAGGGGGATTGTAAATTAAGAGTTTGGCTTTGCCATATTGCAAAGAATACGTATTTCACAAGTTATAAGAAGAGTAAACGAACTGAGCAATTGCCAGAAGAAATTGCGATGGAGAGCTTTGAATCTAAGCTGATTCATAAAGAAAAAGCATTTGAAATTCATCGAGCTGTTCATCGATTAGAAGGCCCCTATAAAGAAGTGTTTAATTTACGGTTATTTGGAGAGCTATCATTTGCTCAAATTGGGGAATTATTTGGAAAGTCAGAAAGTTGGGCACGAGTCACGTTTCATCGAGCTAAACTCAAAGTAAAGGAGGACTTAAAATGAGGATTAGTTGTCAAATCATTGAAGATTTATTACCTCTTTATGTCGATGGGGTCTGTCAGGAGGACACGAAAGCTTTTATGAAGGAGCATTTGCAAACATGTGTTAAGTGTTCAGTAGCTTTAGATCAAATGAAACAGGATGAGTTTAAAGTGATTAAATCAGTTAATATTGAAGAAGCACAAGTGCAGACATTACAATCATTACGACAAAAATTTATGAAAAATAAAATTACATTAATTTTGTTATCAGTCTTTAGCGCAATAGGAATTTGTATTGGAGGTTACTTTTTAATCTTCAGGTTAGAAGTTCCAATTCAGTATAATGAAAGGTTGATTGGAGTTCAAGCGATAGAAGATCGTATGATGGAGTTTAAATTTTTAGAAGATGACTTTTATAGATGCCATCATTTACAACGAACAGTAGAGATTGATGGACAGATGAAAAATATTCTTATGATTTACTACACGAATACAATTTGGACAAAGCTATCCCCTAAGCAACAATTCATTTCTGATAGTGAAAATCTATTTACTGTAGAAGAGCATCAAAATCTCAGTGGATGGACCGAAGCTAATTGGGAGAAAGTTTATATTAATGGTAAGATTGATGCGGTTTATTATATGGTAGCTAATTATAATCATTTATTTGATAAACCATTAGACTCTGTATTGGAAAAAGCAACATTACTTTGGGAGAGAGAATAAAAAAAGGCGACTGAAGTTTTTCAGTCGCTTTTTGATTAGTCGAAGTATGGAATACCGTTAGCATCGAAGGTAAAACCTTCTCCTAGTGTTTCGTAAACGTGGCTGACACTTACGAAAGCTTGAGAATCAATTTGATAAATGATTTCTTTTAAGGAACTTAATTCACGTTTATTAATAATAGTTAGGATAATCATTTTATCGCTTTTGTTATATGAACCCATACCGTGAATATATGTCGCTCCACGATTCATTTTGTTATGAATAGCATCTGCAATCTCTTGATATTTATCAGAAATAATTAAGACTTTTTGTCCAGCACGGAATCCTTCTTGGAATTTGTCAATCAGTTGAGCTGCAATATATAATCCAATGATCGTGTAAATGGCATTGGTAAATGATAAGAAGATGATCATTGAAATTCCAATAACGATGGCATCAAAAGCAAACATCGTACGTGCCATTGGAATACCGATTTTATCTTTGATAATTTTTGCGATGATATCAACACCACCTGTTGTTCCACCCGCATTGAAGATAATTCCCAATCCTGTTCCAACGCAAACTCCCATTCCGATAGCTGAAATCATCATATCATTTGGAAGTGGTGGAACAATATGTCCTAACGTTTCAAATAAACTTAAGAACACAGATAACATACATGTTCCAAAAATCGTTAACCAGAATCCTTTTTTACTGAATTGACGGTAACCGATGATTAACATCGGGATGTTTAATAATAAGTTACTAACTCCAGTACTTAGTCCGAACAGATGGAACAAAATAATTGTGATTCCTGTAAAACCACCTTCAGCCATCTGATTGGTAACTGCAAAGTTGATGATTCCAAAGGCCATAATAGCTGTTCCAAGTGTAATTAACAATAGTTGTTTTAATAATTTTGTTGACACGCTGAACCTCCTAGATTTTTTTTCCTTTTATATCTTATTATATCACGTTTAGTCGAAGTTAAAATAAAATAAACTATAAAGATAGGCAAATGGTGGAGGGATATAATGAAAAAAATCGTTGTCGGTGGATTAGAAGGCAAAATGGGGAGTTTTCTTGTTGAAGCGATCAAGGCTGAAGAAGATATAGAGTTAGTTGCAGGGGTAAGTGAAGTTGAACAGTTAGATGGAGAGATTCCCATTTATAATGATATTCAAAAAGTTCTTGATGAAGTTGAGTTTGATGTTTATGTAGATTTCACAGTTTATCAGTTTGCCAAAATGGCGTCTGAGGTCATGTTAAAAGCAGGAAAAGCTATTGTCATTGGAACGACAGGTTTTAATAAAGAGGATTTAGATTATTTAAAAACAATAGCTAAAGAAAATGGCGGGAAAGGCGTCATTGCTCCTAATTTTTCAATTGGTGCGATTTTGATTAATAAGTTTACTGAAATTTGTTCGCACTATTTTGATAACTTTGAAATTGTAGAATATCACCATGTGAATAAAAAAGATCAGCCATCTGGAACGGCTACTTATATTGCGAATACGCTAGATTGTGCGCTTAAACGTAAATTAACATCGACTCATGTTCATAGTGTTCGCATGCCAGGTGTTTTAGCGAAACATCAAGTCTTGGTGAGTGATGAATATCAGACGCTAGAACTTATTCATCAATCAAATAGCCGCCATTCCTTTGAAAAAGGAATTATTCTTGCCATTCGCAAGGTTAGTGAATTGGATGAACTAGTATATGGATTGCAACATTTACTTGATTAAAGCCTTCATATCGAAGGTTTTTTTATGATAAAAAAGTAGAGTATGAGTTGATTATCCACTTTAATGTTAAGTATAATAAGAAGAGTATAATTTTGAGATGGAGTGTTAATCATGGAGTTACTTGCAACTGGAAAAATGGTTTTACAAACATTGAATGAAGCGGGATATGAAGCTTATTTTGTTGGTGGCATGGTTCGTGATCAACTAATTAATCTTCCGATTTATGACATTGATATTACAACATCAGCTAAACCAGAAGTCGTGATGTCGCTGTTTGAAAAAACAATTGCCACAGGATTAGCACACGGAACTGTAACGGTAATCATTAATAAAATTCCAATTGAAGTAACGACTTTTAGAGTAGAGACAGGCTATGCGGATTATCGCCATCCAAATGAAGTGATTTTTACAGCTTCTTTAGAAGATGATTTAAAACGTCGGGACTTTACGATTAATGCCATTGCAAGAGATATTAATGATTGTTTATATGATCCCATGCAAGGGCTAAATGACCTTAACAATCAGTTATTAAAATGTGTAGGTGTACCGACCGAACGTTTTACAGAGGATCCACTTAGAATGCTTCGAGGTATCCGATTTGTTTCCAAGCTTGGGTTTTCATTAGATCACGAAACGTTAGAGGGGATTAAGAAGGTTAGTCCCTTGATTGCACATATCTCAAAAGAGCGTATTAAAAAGGAATTAGAAGGATTGATTCAGGGGAGCTCAAGGCAAGAGGCAATGCATTATTTATATGATACGCAGTTGTTAGAGGCGTTACCTGATTTAGCACCACTTTGTGAGTATCGAAGCTATAATTTTGAATTGTTAACGCATCCGATTTTATTATTTGTACTTGCTAGTCTAAATTTAGAAGAGTTATCAAGGTATTTATCAGCTTGGCCTTTTTCTAAAGAAGAGAAAAAATGTATTCAAGTGCTACGTTCATGTGTTCATTCACCAGTTCCGATGCCTTACTTTACTTATCGTTATGGTGAAACTTGGGCACAACTGTATCATCAACTGATTTGCTTTTTAAATCAGGAGATGAGACCATACGAAGTGATTGAATTACCTCTTCAAACGCGTAAACAATTAGCAATTGATGTAGCAACAATTACAAAAATAATTAATCGCCCAAAAGGGCCGTGGATTCAACAGTTACTAGAGGAGATTGAGTATCAAATTGTAATGAAGCAATTAGTCAATAATCGAGCCGTGCTTATTGAATTTATAAAACAGTACCGATAAGGAGTCAAATATGAATAAAAAAAATAAATGGTTAAAGCGTAGCGTCTTATTAATCATCGTTATTCTTTGTTCAGGTTTAATTTTATTAGCCTCGTATGTTTTACAATATAATAAGACCTTGATGACGTATCAAAAATCGTTAGCTAATTTGCCAGAAGTTTCTGAAGTTTTAGAAATAGCGGAGTATAGTGGTCAAGAGCAGTATTATGTGGCAAAAGTCTTGTTAACATCAAATAAAGAGTATTACTATTTTATTAAAGATAATACCGTTGATTTTAGCTATCCTGTTGAAGAATTGATGACACCTGAGCAAGCCGCACAAAAAGCCCTGTCGCTGATAGGGCAAGGCATAGTAAAACACTATTACTTAGGAATCTACGATGAAAAACCAGTCTATGAAGTATTAGTTTCTTTAGGAGATGAAGAGCATTATATCATTATTGATGCTAAAACTGGTGATGTATTATTACAATTCGATATAAAGTAGGAGAGATTGTGATGTACGAATTATGGAAAGAAAATTTATTAGACTTTAATACGTTATTATTAACAACTTATGGTGAGCTAGGTCTAAATGAACAAGAGTATGTCTTTTTAGTATTATTAGCTCGTTTACTTCAAACAAAGCCAGGAGGATGGACTTTTGCAGAGATTTCAACACATATGACCATTGATGATGCAAATTGTTCATTATTATTTATTAGTCTTGTCGAACGCCAATACATTTCAGTAAGCAGTAAAACAGATTCATTTGGAAAACGATTTGAAGAATATTCAATCTCACCATTATTTGAAAAATTAGAGCGACACTTAAAGCAGAAAAAAACACAGTCTCAATCCTCTCAACGTGAAGAAATTTTTAAAATGATTGAGCAAGAGTTCGGGATTTTAAGTCCACTTGATATTGAGACGATTCATTTATGGATGACAGAGGATAACTTTGATGCGGATTTAATTAAATTGGCTATTCAAGAAATGAACTCGTATCAAATTAAATCGATTCGCTATATTGATAAAATTTTATTAGATTGGAAAAAGAAAAATATTAAGACAGTCGAGGAAGCTAAACGTCAATTAATTGCTTTCCGTCAACGAAAACAAACAGCAGCGACAACATCAACACAAGCCCCTGCTGTCGATCCAAACTTCTATTATGATTGGATGAATGAATAGATAGAGGAGAACATCATGGTATCAAAGAAAAAAGCTGCAGAAATGATCGATGTAATGGAAGAATTATTTCCAGATGCACATTGTGAGTTAAATTTTAAAAATGAATTTGAATTAGTATTAGCCGTTTTATTATCGGCACAAACAACAGATAAAAGTGTGAATAAATTAACAGCTACATTATTTGAGAAATATAAGACACCACAAGATTATCTGAATGTAACATTAGAAGAATTAGAACAAGATATTAAAACCATTGGTTTATATCGAAGTAAAGCAAAAAATATTCAGGCATTATGCCGTTTATTACTTGAAGAATATAATGGTGTTGTACCAAATACATTTGAAGAGTTAGTTAAGTTACCAGGAGTCGGCCGTAAGACGGCAAATGTTGTTTTATCAGTAGGCTTTGATGTCCCACGTATCGCTGTTGATACACATGTCGATCGTATTTCTAAACGCCTTGGATTTGCAAAGGCTGATGATACAGTGTTAGATGTTGAACATAAATTAATGCGACTTATTAAAGAAGAACGTTGGTCTAAATCACATCATTTAATGATTTTCTTTGGCCGTTATCACTGCACAGCTAAAAATCCAAAATGTGAGACATGCCCATTATTTACTTCATGCAAAGAAGGGAAACGTTTAATTAAAAAAGCAAAATAAAAGGATTTCTCATTTGAGGAATCCTTTTATTTTAGAAAAAAAGACTTCCGAAGAAGTCTTTTTTTAATTGAGCTTAATGATTAGATGTTATTAATCTTCTGAACCTTCTGAGCTTCCATTATCAGGAATATCTTCAGGAGTTGTCGGATTATTATTGACAGGTGGAGTTGTCGAACCGCCTGCAGGACCTTTTGAAATCGTAATCGTTAATGTTGATCCTGGTGTAATTGAAGATCCGATTCCTGGATTTGAACCGATATATGCTCCACTTGGGATACTATCATGGAATTCTTCTTTAACTTTGACAGTTACTGAGTTTAGGGCAGCCCAAGCTTGATACTGACTAATGAAATCAGGTTCGTTTTTGAAGTTTGGTACAGTTAACTGTGCAGATGCAATAGTAACTGTTAATGTTTCACCAGGAAGTAATGTTCCACTAGCTGGTGATGTTGATAAGACAAGACCATTTGCTATCTCATTTGTCGGAGTCTCAGTATAGGATACTGTAATTCCATTTGCTTTTACCCAATCTTCTACTTGTTGCTTTGTCCAACCTTGCATATTTGGAATATCAACTGGTTTTGAGCAACTATCGCAATCGATCGTAATCGCATTTGAGTTTTCGCTTGTTAATGCTCCTGAATTTTCATAACGTGCTCGAATATAGAAGTCTTTATATTTAGACATATCCCCAATTGAAACATTATCGACTGTTAATGTATTACCTGTTGTTGAACCGAGTAGGATTTCATTTCCATAATGATTTGTGGCATAAACATCGTAAATCGTTTGTCCAATCGTTTGAATTTGTTTAATCATCATACGAAGTTGTGACTCAGTTGGATTTAATGTTGGCACTTGGCTAATCTTTGTTGCTTTAGTGGCTAGATCAGCTGCATAGCTAGCTTTTGATCGAGCCTCATCAAGTGTTAATGTGTAACCTTTAACATGATTCCAAGAGAACTGAAGAGCTGAGCCAGTGTAAGATCCTGTAAAGTTCTGTGGAGTATCTAATTGTTGGAAACGAGTAGATGTTCCGCTTGGTCCATATCCTTTAATAAATAATTCAGATGATACATATTGGCTTGGTGTAAACTTCGATGGTGATAACACTTCGCCATCTTTACTTCCACTTTCTTGTTCAATGGTGTACGATTGGATACTACTTGGACGAGTTGGCTCTACATAACCTGCTGGATTTAGATACTTCATTAAGGTATTAAATACGTACCAAGGTTTTGATTGCGTTGTTTGAGTAATATAACCATCTTCATTATGATTAAATCCAGTCCAAATAGCAGCTGTATAGTAGTTTGAATAACCGACAAACCAAGAATCACGAATTGCATTATCAGGGTAGCCATAAGTAGCACGATCTTTTGGATCCAGATTGGTTGTTCCTGTTTTTCCTGATAAGTACATACCACCAACATTGGCAGTTGTACCTGTTCCATCTGTCATAACGGTATGTAACATATCTGTTAATAAGTAGGCTGTTTCTTCACTCATGGCACGATGTGATTCTTGGTCAGCCTTAATCACTGTTCCATCGCTTGTTACAATCTTTTCAATCATAATGGGTTCGTTATAAATTCCACCATTTCCAAAGGTTGCATAAGCAGCTGCCATTTGTAATGGTGAGAATCCACTTGAAACACCACCAATGGCTGTTGATTCAAATAAAGATCCGTCTGCACTTAGTACTTCTGGTGAGAAAGTAAATCCGAGGTTTTCAGCAAATGTTTTCACATTATCAGCACCTGCTGCATTAAATGCTTTTACGGCTGGTACGTTTAATGATTTATTTAATGCATAACGAATAGTCATGCGACCTTGATAGATATGATTATAGTTATGAACAATTTGTCCACTTCCATCTTGATAAGTATATAACTCATCATCAACAGTTGTACCTGTTCCCCATTTTAAGTATTCAATGGCAGGTCCATAGGCAAAGATTGGTTTTGCTGTTGAACCAGGTTGGCGTTGAAGTTGAGTGGCGAAATTTACCCCACGTTCGATACCTTCTTCATTCACCCCACCACCGATGGCACGAACTTGACCGGTTTGTGTATCCATAAACACAATACCCGATTGAATATCTGTTTTTGAATTCGCAAGCCCAGTAGCAGACCAGTCAACATAGTTGTTAGTATTTTGGATATCGTAGATGAGTTCTTGAGCTTCAGGATCCATGGTTGTATAAATTTGTAATCCTGAGTATGGATCTAAACCATATTTATTTTCAACTTCATTTAAGACAGCATCAATAAATGATTGATATTTTGTTTTATCAGTTGTTTCAGACTCAGTGTAGACTAGCATATCTGTAATAGGCTCAGCTGCTGCTAAGTCTGCTAAGTCTTGAGTAATGTAGCCATGCTTCACCATAAGTTTCAATACAGTATCACGTCGTGTTTCAGCTGCATCTGCAAAATGGTCTGGACGATAGTTTGAAGGTGATTGAACGAGTCCTGCTAAAGTCGCTGCTTGTGCTAATGTTAAATCGTTAGCAGTTGTTCCAAAATAGTATTCTGCAGCTTTTTGAATCCCATTAACACTTCCTCCAAATGGAGAGTAGTTTAAATAGGCTTCAATGATTTGTTCTTTTGTTAAGACTTTTTCAATTTGAATAGATAAGTATAGCTCTTTAATTTTACGATCGATACTTTTCTCACTTGTTAAGTGAGTTTGTTTAATTAACTGTTGAGTTAATGTACTTGCTCCTTGATCAAAGTCACCTGTTGAAAGATTAGATAGAGCTGCGATTAAGAAACGTTGCCAGTCGGCTCCTCCATGTTCATAGAACTTTGAATCTTCAGTTGCGACAATAGCATCAATTAAAACGGGAGAAATCTCATCATAAGAAACCCATTCACGTTTTTGAATTCCGAGTTCATCAAGCACATTTCCATCTTTATCATAAATAACTGTTGATTCGGTTGCATAAATTTTTGAGATATCTAGTTCTGGAGCTGTTTCAATTGTTTTGAAAATGATGAAGCTCCCAATCATCATTGCTGCAATTCCCCCCAGCAGCCCAACTAATACGAATGATTTAAAAATTGTTCCGATAGCTTGGAGTAGGGTGAGAGAGAATTTATTACCATTATTTTTCTTCATCTAAGTCACCGCCTTTACGATTATAAGAAAAGTTCTTCAACCACTTTTAAGTAATCGATTCTTGGAAAGGCACCTTCAGGAATTTTTGTTCCATATTGTGCAAATTCTTCACGCCTAATTGAGCGTCTATTACCTAATTTATATTCTTGCCAAAACTTTGCAAGGTTTTCACAAGGTAATAAATAAATTTCATTAAATTTTGAAAACTTCACGAGTAGAAACGTAATTCCACCATGTTTTTTAACTTCAATCATATGATTGACTTGATGTTCATGTAAGTTTTGTAAAGGAAAGATAGTAGCATTTGAAGTCTCTTTTGCTTCGAAATCAATATATCGCCCTTTAAAAATCCCATTAAAGTCAGTCGTTGATGGGGTGCGGAAGTAAGCCTCTGTGATGACAGCAGCCGCACGTTTAGGGTAATGAACTTTAACAATTTGAACAGGTGTTGGTTTTTTGTGGATGACAGCTTTGTTTGCTGCTAAATAGTGTTCATTTGATTTTGTTAAATCATCTTCAAAAGACATCCCACGTTTTCCAAATGAAATGTTTTTTTCACTCGTAAGTGTTGCTTTCTTTTTATGAGGATAATTTACCACAGAATTATACACCTCCTAAGTGTATATCTTATCAAATAAAAGGAAAAAAAGCTAACCTTTCATGATATTTCACCAGGAATTCACACAATTTTTAATACTTATGGATATTATTAACAATTGACTTTTTTGAAGAAGTTTGACATAATAGTATTCCGATAGCATTCGGGTAATTGCGCTGTCATTTATGACGGTGAGGAAAGTCCATGCTCGCACAACCTGCGATGGTTGTAGTGTTCGTGCCTAACGAAACAATAAGTTAGGGCAGTCAAGTTTCTTGGCTGACGGCTGGGAAAATACCTAAGTCGTAAGATATGGTATGAGTACCTTTAAAAGTGCCACAGTGACGATGTCGATCGGAAACGAGAGACGTGGAACGGGTAAACCCCACGAGCGAGAAACCCAAATTTGGTAGGGGCACTCCTAAAGCGGAATTGAACGCATATGGGAGGTAGAGAGTCATCTCTACAGACAGATAATTACCACCTAAGTACGAGGAGGCATCCGTTTGAGTACGACGGTACAGAACATGGCTTACAGATTGCTATTTATGCACTAAATTAAACGATAAGGCACAACATTTAAGTTGTGCTTTTTTAATGATTCTTTTAGACGAAAATGTATGAATTAATTAAATTGACTAAACATATGAATGATTAGAGATGAACAATTTGAAAAAATCTGAATAAACGATATGAAAAATAGTCATACCTTGAAAAAAATCCCTTTATTTACTTTTTTATTAAATATAGGTATGCTATTATTAATTTAGTTTGCTTTTATGGATGTTTATGGGAGGTGCCGAAATGGATTTTTCAAATAAAGAAAACAATCAACAATTAGCTGATTATTTGCGCGAACAACGACAAAATCGCCATCTTAATTTAGAAGATGTAGCTGATAAGATTGGGGTTCCAATTCAGCATTTAAAAAATATTGAAAATGGAAATTTTGATCGCTTTGATACTTTTTATTTGAAAATGTATATTAAAAAATATGCAACATACTTATCATTGAATGTTGAGGAGTTATATCAACAGTTTTATGGAACTCAAATTCAGAAAGAAGTTGAAGTGAAAATTCATAAACAAAAAGTGCAAAAACGTAATCGTAATTTAGGGCGCGTTGCAGGATTAGTATGTGCTGTTTTAGTCATTGCTCTTGGAGTCTTTTACGTAGTAGATGTGGTGAAAAATGCTACGCCTAAAGCGGACAATAATATTGTTATTAATAATCCAAATTCATCAGAGATGGTTGAAAAGGATGAAGAAACACCTGAAACACTAGAGGAAACACCCACACAAGTACCGGAAGAAAAACCACAACAGCCAGTTACAACAGTATCAATGGTTTCTCAACAAAGTAAGGAAGTTATTTTTGATATTGTTACAGATCAAACGGAAGCTGATTTGAAATTAGATTTTACTGCTCCTTGTTGGTTAAGTTTAAACTTAGGTGATCAAAGTTTAATTCCTGGAGAAACATATCAAGCGGGTGGGGTATTTGAACAAAAAATTGCAGGTGATCAATTTGGAACATTAGAGTTTAATGTTGGAGATGCAACAGCAGTTAAAATTTCAGTAAATAATCAAGTGATTGATTTTGAACCTTCAACCCCCCATCAATACATAAAAATTAATATTAAAACTGAGTAGGTGAGAGAGTATGAACTTAGCAAATAAGCTAACGTTATTACGTGTTATTTTAATTCCATTTTTTATTGTTTGTTTTTATATTCCAAATTTAGTCGTAAATACGATTTCAGTAAATAATTATTTAATTCCATATGCTAATCTTTTAGGTTTAGTGATTTTCTTATTAGCGGCTATCACCGATTTTATTGATGGTTATATTGCTCGTAAATATAACATGATTACTGATTTTGGAAAGTTCATGGACCCATTAGCAGATAAACTATTAGTAACAGCTGCTTTATTAATCTTACTTGAAAATGGATTGATTGCGGGATGGGTTGTGTTTATTATTTTAGCACGTGAATTTATTGTTACCGGATTTAGAACGATTGCTGCTTCGAAAGGTGTTGTAATTGCTGCTGGATGGCTTGGCAAAATTAAAACGGTTGTTCAATTTATTATGATTTCAACGTTATTATTATTAAATTATCCATTTGAGTTATTTAATTGGCCAGTCGATCAAATCTTTGTTGCATTAGCTGTTGTTTTAACAGTAGCATCAGGAGTCGAATACATTTATAAGAACCTTCATATTTTTGATGAAGCTAAATAAAAACAAAAAAGCGAAAATTTGTTCGCTTTTTTGTTGCTTTTAAATAAAAAATAGTTTATTATTGAAATAAATTCGAGGAAATTTGCATCAAATTGTGTATGTTAAATGTAGATAAAAATATAAAATTGGAGGATTAACAATATGAGTAATAATCGTGAAGCAGCTTTAATGCAAGCTTTAAAAAGCATTGAAAAGCAATACGGTAAAGGCTCAGTTATGAAACTGGGTGAAAAAACAGATACGCGTATTGAAGTTGTATCATCAGGATCATTAGCATTAGATTCTGCTTTAGGTGTCGGTGGATATCCACGTGGACGTGTTGTAGAAATTTATGGACCAGAAAGTTCAGGTAAAACAACGTTTGCTTTACATGCGATTGCAGAAGTTCAAAAAGCTGGTGGAACAGCAGCGTTCATCGATGCAGAACATGCATTAGACCCGGCATATGCAGCTAAATTAGGTGTGGACACAGATGAATTATTAGTTTCACAACCTGATACAGGTGAACAAGCATTAGAAATTGCTGAAGCATTAGTTCGAAGTGGTGCAATCGATATTTTAGTTGTCGATTCAGTTGCAGCCCTTGTGCCACGTGCGGAAATCGAAGGTGAAATGGGAGACTCACACGTTGGGTTACAAGCTCGTTTAATGTCACAAGCCTTACGTAAGTTATCAGGGGCCATCAATACAACCAAAACGATTGCTATTTTCATTAACCAAATTCGTGAAAAAGTTGGAGTTATGTTTGGGAATCCTGAAGTAACACCTGGTGGACGTGCCTTAAAATTCTATTCAACAATTCGTTTAGAAGTACGCCGTGGAGAAACTATTAAATTAGGAACTGACATTGTTGGAAACGTCGCAAAAATAAAAGTGGTAAAAAATAAAGTGGCTCCACCTTTTAAAGCGGTTGAAGTAGACGTTATGTATGGTGAAGGAGTCTCTAAACAAGGTGAGATTTTAGACCTTGCAGTGGATTACAATATTATTGAGAAAAGTGGATCTTGGTATTCGTACAATGGTGAGAAAATGGGACAAGGACGTGAAAATGCGAAATTGTTCTTAAAAGAAAATCCATTTATTATGGAAGAGATTGCTGATTTAATCCGTGCGGAATTAAGTATTCCAACATCTAATGCTGAAGACATGATGTCAGAAGAATAAAAAGGTGTCTTTGAAGTTGAAACTACTTAAAAACTAAGTCTTAACAAAATTAAAAGATTAAAAGGAATTTAGTGATTGAAAAAACCTGAGAAAATAGACCAGTTGGGCGCTTTTTTCTCAGGTTTTTGTTTATTTTTGGATGATTTTTAGGACATTAATTTAATGATAGAGTTTTTTTAGTTGCCTCCAAAAATTGGGACACTTTTTTTTAGATTGTAGTGGAATTCTTGACATGTTATTACAATAATATTAAAATAAACAATGTAGTATTATATCATAATACTAATTATCTTAAAACTATAGAGCCGTTAAATAGATCTATGGCGGATAATCGTATATCAAATAATTGGAGGTGTGCATATGATTGAATTTATCATCTCCATTTTGCTAGTAGGGATAGGGTTAGTTATTGGGTATTTTATGAGAAAGAAAGTGTATGAAGCTGAGTTAGAGAGAGCTCAACAAACAGCTACACATATAATCTCAAAAGCTGAAAAAGAAGCGGAATCAAAAAAGAAAGAAGCACTTTTAGAAACGAAAGAAGAAGTTCAACGACTTAAAGTTGATGCAGAACGTGACATTAAGGAGAAGAAAACGGAACTCGTACGTTTAGAAGAGCGTTTAGTACAACGAGAAGAGACGATTGATCGTCGTATTTTAAATTTAGAAAAGCGCGAAATTGCTCTTGAGAAAAAAGATGAAGCTATCGCTGAAAAACAACTCGAACTAAAAGAACTAAAAAGCAAAGTGGAAGAAACTTTAGAAGGACAACGACAAAAATTAGTCGAAATTTCAGGCTTAACAACAGAAGAAGCTCGTGACATTATCTTTAGACAAGTTGAAGATGAGATGTCTCACGAAGTTGCTAAGTACATTAAAGAAGAAGAAGAGAAAGCTCGTTTAGAAGCTGATAAAAAGGCTAAAGAATTAATCGTCTTAGCGATTCAAAAATATGCTTCAGAACAAACAAGTGATTACAGTGTCAATGTAGTGAACTTACCAAGTGATGAGATGAAGGGACGTATTATTGGTCGTGAAGGACGTAATATTCGTACGATTGAATCATTAACGGGGGTTGATTTAATCATCGATGATACGCCTGAAGCAGTCGTTTTATCATGTTTTGATCCAATCAGACGTGAAGTGGCTCGCATTACATTAGAAACATTAGTTCAAGATGGTCGAATTCATCCAGCACGTATTGAAGAAATCGTAGAAAAGACACGTCGTGAAGTTGATTTACGTGTTCGTGAATACGGGGAAAATGCGGTATTTGAAGTTGGAATTGGAAAAGTTCATCCGGATTTAATGAAAATTTTAGGACGTTTAAATTATCGTACAAGTTATGGGCAAAATGTTTTAAAACACTCAATGGAAGTAGCTTTCTTATCAGGAATTATTGCTGCAGAACTTGGAGAAGATGTAAAGTTAGCAAAACGTGCCGGATTGCTTCATGATATCGGGAAAGCGGTTGATCATGAGGTTGAAGGTAGCCACGTTGAAATTGGTATTGAGTTAGCAACTCGTTATCGCGAACACCCAGTTGTTATCGATGGAATTGCATCTCACCATGGAGATCGTGAACCTCAAAGTTTAATTGCAGTCATTGTTGCAGCGGCAGATACATTATCAGCTGCAAGACCGGGTGCACGAAGTGAATCATTAGAGAACTACGTGAAACGTCTAGAGCAACTCGAAAATATTGCTTGTCGATTCGAAGGGGTTGAAAAAGCCTTTGCGATTCAGGCAGGACGTGAAGTACGTGTTGCGGTTATTCCTGAACAACTTGATGATGTTCAAGCACATCGTGTTGCGCGTGAAATTCGTCAAACGATTGAAAATGAGCTAGAGTATCCAGGAAATATTAAAATCACAGTTATTCGTGAAACTCGAGCTGTGGAAACTGCAAGATAACACGCTAAATTTATGTGATTGACTAAAGAGCTATTAATGTGTTAGCATTAATAGCTCTTTAATATGTATACTAATTCTATAAAAGTAAATACAGATTTTAAGTAACCACTAGAAAGGCTGATAGAATGAAAATTTTATTTATTGGAGACATTTATGGATCGCTAGGACGCCAAATGATTCAAGAACAATTACCGAAAATTAAGGAGACTTATAAACCTCACTTCATTATTGCAAATGGTGAAAATATTTCTCATGGAAAAGGAATTAATGAAAAGTATTATAAGTTTTTATTAGAGCAAGGTGTCAATGTGGTCACACTTGGAAACCATACGTGGGATAATCGTTCTATCTTTGATTTTATTGATGATGCAGATAAGTTAGTTCGACCAGCAAACTTCCCGGAATCAAATCCAGGAAAGGGTTTAACCTTTGTTAAGTTTAATTCACATGAAGTGGCTGTTATTTCAATCCAAGGACGTACATTTATGCCAATGATTAACTGTCCATTTGAAAAAGTTGAGCAGTTAGTTGAAGAGGCAAAGAAACGTACTAATATTATTTTTGTCGACTTCCACGCGGAAGCAACAAGTGAGAAAGTAGCTATGGGGTACTTCTTAGATGGACGTGTAAGTGCTGTTGTAGGAACACATACACACGTACCAACAGCTGATGATCGTGTTTTATCAAAAGGAACTGCTTATATTACTGATGTTGGAATGACAGGACCTTTAGATGGGGTAATCGGTGTTGAACGTGAAAATGTAATTAATAAGTTTCTAACTGGATTACCGATTCGTTTTAATGCTGTTGAACAAGGGGCAGCACAGTTAAATGCTGTCTTAGTTGATATTAATGAGAAGACGGGGAAAGCTTCATCTATTCAACGTATTAATTTGAAGAAAGAATCAACTTTATAAAAATTAGTCATGTATTAGGGTGAGAGAGCATAGACTTACTGTGTAAAACAAAACAGAGGGGGACTAGTATGGAAGTATTAAAAGTATCATCAAAATCTAATCCTAATTCAGTTGCGGGTGCTTTAGCAAATGCATTTCGTGAAAGAGGGCTTGTTGAAATTCAGGCAATTGGAGCAGGAGCATTAAATCAAGCAGTGAAAGCCATTGCTATTGCTAGAGGATATGTAGCACCGACTGGTAAAGATTTAATTTGTATTCCAGCGTTTACTGATATCTTAATTGATGGAGAAGAACGTACGGCAATTAAACTGATTGTTGAATCAAGACAATAGTTTTGAATAGAAAAGACTAGTGGCTATAAATGGTCACTAGTCTTTTTTTGTATCCTTTTTTAAAGGGGTAAAGCGAGGTGGACATGAGTTGATTATTGTATATGTTGTAAGGTATAATAGACAAAGTGACTCGTGTTTTGTCACATAGAGAATAAAGTGGATTAATAAAGCTTTAAGATATAGGTGATAAGGATGAATGAACAACAAAAAGAATTATCGTTACAAGCAAATCAGCCAAAAGCTGAAAAAGATTATAGCCGCTATTTCCAACGTCCAAGCATCAATAGCGCTCGTAAACGTAGCCGTGAACAAGCACACGTTCACCGTGATTTCGTTATTGAACAGTCAATTAAGAATATTGGAAAAGGGAAGAAGTATTTAATTCAAACTTATGGTTGTCAAATGAATGAGCATGATTCAGAAGCGATTATCGGTATTGCAGAAGAATTAGGGTATAGTAAAGCTGAATCACAAGAAGAAGCTGATTTAATTATCTTAAATACGTGTGCTATTCGTGAAAACGCAGAAAACCGTGTCTTTGGTGAATTAGGGCGTTTAAAACGTTTAAAACGCACAAATCCTGATTTGATTTTAGGGGTTTGTGGATGTATGTCACAAGAAGAAAAAGTCGTTAATCAAATCATGGAAAAATACCAATATGTTGATTTAGTTTTCGGAACACATAACATCTACCGCTTACCAGAGTACATTCATAATGCATTAATGGGGAAAGAACGCGTGATTGAAGTTTGGTCTCAAGAAGGAGAAATTATTGAGAACATGCCTCGTACACGTCAAGGAAGTATTAAGGCATGGGTAAATATTATGTATGGTTGCGATGAATTCTGTACATACTGTATTGTACCGTATACACGTGGTAAAGAGCGTAGCCGTTTACCAGAAGATATCATTGCTGAGATTCAACACTTAGCAGCGGAAGGATATCAAGAAGTCACATTATTGGGACAAAACGTTAATGCATACGGAAAAGACTTCAAAGACCGTGAATATACATTCGGTGATTTATTAAACGATTTAAATAAAATCGATGTTCCACGTATCCGTTTCACAACATCACATCCACGTGATTTTGATGAAAAAACAATCGCAGCTTTAGCGAAACGTGGAAACTTAGTGGAGCATATCCATTTACCAGTTCAATCTGGAAATAATGAAGTTTTAAAACGTATGAACCGTAAATATACACGTGAAATGTATTTACAGTTAGTTCGTGATCTTAAAGCGGCTATCCCAGGCGTATCAATTACAACAGATATTATCGTTGGATTCCCAGGTGAAACAGAGGAACAATTCCAAGATACATTATCATTAGTAGAAGAGGTAGGATATGAAGGAGCCTTCACATTTATCTTCTCTCCACGTGAAGGAACACCAGCTGCACGTATGGAAGATAACGTATCTGAAGCGGATAAAAAAGATCGTTTAAATCGCTTAAATGAAGCAATTAATCGTGGATTCCGCGCTGGAAATAAACGCTTTGAAGGTCAAATCGTTGATGTTTTAGTTGAAGGAACAAGTAAAAATGATGATACGATGTTAGCGGGATATACACGCCACAATAAGCTAGTTAACTTCAAAGGAGATGCGTCTAAAATCGGTCAAATCGTTAATGTTAAAATCACTGAAGCTAAAACATGGCATTTAGCTGGAGAGATGGTTAACGATGACACAACAAACTAACTTGCCTTCTTTTGAAAAATTAAAAGAAAAATTAGCAACTGATCCGATTATGGAACGTTATCGTCAATTAACGCAAAAGGTGCACCAAAATGAAAAACTGTTAGCGTTATATGATGAATATATTAAAAAACAAAAAGAGCTCATTAAATTTGAGCATTATGGAAAATTGAATGCGAAGTTACAAAAGGAAGCTGAAATGAAAGCTTTAGAAGACGAGCTTTACGATAATCCGCTCTTTAATGAATATATTCAGACTCAGATTGAGTTGAATGAACTCTTTTCGACGATGACTCATATAATACAATATAAGGTTAATAAACATCTTAGTGAATAGCTAAGATGTTTTTTAATTTTACATACTTTTGTGAGGCCAATGGGTGATAGGCATTCAGGAAAATTCGTGAGGAGGCATGAAGTTTTTCTTGAATGAAATCTCATAAAGTCATTCAATTAAGTATCAAATAGGTTAAGAGCTGAATATAGTATCAGTGAGGAGGTATTAGGATGAATGATATTCGTGAAATTGTAACAAAAGCCGTAATCGGTAAAGGTAAAAAAAGATTTAAAATCACATCACCTCTTAATGATTTAAGAAGCCCAGCAGATAGTATCTTAGGATGCTGGATTATTAATCATAAATTCGGAGCAAGAAAATGTGATAATTCTGTTGATGTAAAAGGTGTTTATGACATTAACGTGTGGTATTCATTTGCTGATAATACACAAACTGAAGTAGCGCGTCAAACAATTGAATATGATGATCAAGTTAATGTTCATCGTACCATCCGTGATTGCTTATATGAAGGTGATGAAGTCATTGCGAGAACCATTCAACAACCAACTTGCGTCGATGCAAGAATTGAAGATGGTGAAATCGTTGTTGAAGTTGAGTTCGAAATTGTGGTTGAAGTCATCGGAGAAACAAAAATGCGTGTGTCAATCTTAGGACCAGTTGAAAACGACTGCGATACAGACGATGAAGAAGATGAAATCGACCAACAAATTAATCCAAACTTCTTAAAAAACTCACCTTTTAGAGGAGAATAAGGCAGAAATGCCTTATTCTTTTTTTTATTTCTGAGAAAATTATTCGAATGATTAAAACTCCTTAAATTCGTCTATCATAGAAGAAATTGAAATGTTTGTAATCGCGCCTTCCGAACGTCCTTAAATCGACACTTTATGCTATAATAAAAACATGTGAAAAAAGAAGGAGTTTTTATCATGCGAGATAAGTCTAAATACACACCTATGATGCAACAATATTTGACTATCAAAGAGAATTATCAAGACGCCTTTGTCTTTTTTAGATTAGGTGATTTTTATGAGCTATTTTTTGAAGATGCCCAATTAGCATCAAAAGAATTAGAAATTGCGCTAACTGGTCGTGAAGCAGGAGCTGAAGAACGTGTTCCTATGTGTGGGGTTCCTCATCACTCAGCTGAAAATTATATTAATCGTTTAATTGAACGTGGTTATAAAGTAGCGGTTTGTGAGCAGGTTGAAGACCCAGCGAGTGCGAAAGGGGTTGTTCGCCGTGAAGTCGTTCGTTTATTAACACCAGGAACAGTCATGAATCAAACGGCATTAAATGAAAAAGAAAATAACTTTATTTTATCAGTCGTTTCTTTTGAGGATGCCTATGCTATTGCGTACAGTGATTTATCAACCGGAGAAAACTATGCGATGCGTTTACAGAAAGAGGATCAATCATTAGTCGGGGAATTAATTAGTTTAGGATGTAAAGAAATCGTTATTGGATCTGACGTTGATGTTAAAATATTTGATAACTTACGTGCACTCAAACAAATCGTGTTATCGTATGAAGAAGAACGCCTGATTCCAATTGAATATCAAATTTTAGCGGAGGAAGTGAACGATGGTTATTTAACGCAAGCCTTTGGTCGTTTAGTCAACTATCTAGTTCGTACGCAAAAAAGTGCACTCGGTCACTTACAACCGATTAGTTTAACAAAGAATGAAGACTATTTAAGCATAGATTATAATTCACGCCGAAACTTAGAGTTAACAGAGACCATCCGTTCAAAATCACGTCAAGGTTCATTACTTTGGTTACTTGATAAAACAAAGACTGCAATGGGAAGTCGTTTATTAAAACAATGGATTGAACGTCCATCAATTAATGCACAAATGATTAATGAACGTTTAGATGTAGTTGAATCATTCATGAGTGATTTTATGTTAAAAGAGGAGTTAAAGCGTCACTTAGATGAAGTTTATGACTTAGAACGTTTATCAGGGCGTATTGCGTTTGGAAATGCGAATGCACGTGATTTATTACAATTAAACTCGTCATTAAATCAAATCCCGCATATTAAAGCATTATTGAGTCAATTGCCAATGCCAACAATACAGCAACAATTAGCTCGTATGGCGGATTGTTCTCATATTACGGATATTTTAGAAAAAGCAATCGTTGACAATCCACCCATTGGAATTAAAGAGGGTGGTATCATTAAAGATGGCTATCATGAGACACTAGATGAGTATCGTTACATTGTGACACATGGAAAAGAGTGGATTTTAGCATTAGAAGCGGCCGAACGTGAAAAGACAGGGATTCGTTCGTTAAAGATTAAATATAACAAAGTGTTTGGTTACTATATTGAAATTAGTAAAGCGAACTTACACTTAATTCCTGAAGATGCTGGTTATGAGCGTAAACAAACGTTGGTTAATGCGGAGCGCTTCATTACCAAAGAATTAAAAGAAAAAGAAAATTTAATTTTAAATGCAGAAGAAAAATCGATTCAATTAGAATATGAATTATTTAGTGAGTTACGCCAACTTGTTAAAAATGAGATTCCAAAGATTCAACAGATTGCAAAAGTGATGGCTTATTTTGATGTTCTTCAATCCTTTGCAACGATTAGTGAAGAGAATCGCTATACACGACCTCAATTAAATCGTGAGCATATCATTGATATTAAAGATGGACGTCATCCAGTAGTTGAAAAGGTATTAAAAGACACACAATATGTTGAAAATGATTGTGTGATGCCATCAGATTTATCCATCTTGTTAATAACAGGTCCTAACATGTCGGGGAAATCCACGTACATGCGTCAATTAGCTTTAATTGCAATTATGGCTCAAATTGGATGTTATGTGCCGGCAAGTGTCGCTAATGTACCAATCTTTGATCAAATTTTTACACGTATTGGTGCAGCTGATGATTTAGTTTCAGGACATAGTACATTTATGGTTGAAATGATGGAAACGAATTATGCGCTTGAACATGCTACGAAAGATAGTTTAATTTTACTTGATGAAATTGGGCGTGGAACAGCAACGTTTGATGGAATGGCCTTGGCACAATCCATTATTGAGTATGTTCATGATAAAGTCGGAGCGAAAACATTATTCTCGACACACTATCATGAGTTAACTCAATTAGAAGAGAAGTGTGAGCATTTAGAAAATCGTCATGTGCGTGCTGAAGAGCACGAAGGACAATTAATCTTCATGCATAAGGTCATGGAAGGACCATCAGATAAGAGTTACGGGATTCATGTCGCACAGATTGCAAAGCTTCCGACAAGTTTAATTTCTCGTGCGAAACAATTATTAGATGCGCTTGAACAAGATAAAACAGCCATTCAAAACTCACTAGAAACGGCAGTGAAAGTGGAGGCACAACCTGTTCAAGATCTCCCAGTAGTAAAGGAACCAGAGGTAAAGCTACAACCAGTTCTTGAAGCTGAGCAAGGACAGCTTTCGTTATTTGGAGTTGTAGAATCTCCGAAAAAAGAAAAAGCAAAAGTTGAAGTTAAAGTAGAATATGTAAATCCTTATGAAGATATCATTAAGGAACTAGATCAGATTGATTTATATCAATTAACACCAATGCAGGCGATGAATGTCATGTATGAATTAAAGGTGAAAATGAATCAAAGAAAGTAGGTGACTTATGGGAAAAATACAGCGTATGAGTGAGCAACTGGCCAATATGATTGCAGCGGGAGAGGTCATTGAACGTCCCGCCTCGGTCGTGAAAGAGTTGCTTGAAAATGCGATTGATGCCCAAAGTACGAATATTGAAATTCATTTACAAGATTCAGGTGTTCGTCAAATTAAAGTCATTGATAATGGAGAAGGGATGAGTGAAGAAGACGCTCATCTCGCCTTTGAACGTCACGCCACAAGTAAGGTTAAAACACAATATGATATATTTAGAATTCAAACGCTTGGGTTTCGAGGTGAGGCCCTTCCGTCAATTGCTTCAGTTTCAGATGTTCATGTAAAAACATCAGATGGCATCAATAGTGGATTGCATTTAAATATTAAAGGTGGCGATGTTCTTGCATCAAAACCAGGTGTCATGCGTAAGGGAACTGAGATGGAAGTGAATCATCTGTTCTTTAATACACCAGCTCGTTTGAAACATATTAAATCGTTGAATACTGAACTGAGTCATATCACAGATTATATCAATAAGATTGCACTTTCTCATCCAGAGATTGCGTTTAAATTATTTAATAATCAACGACTATTATTCCAAACGAATGGCCAAAATAATTTACAAAGTGTCATTGCTAGTGTTTATGGTTTTGATATTGCGAAAAAGATGATCCCTTTTTCAGCGAAAAATGATACATATGAAATTTCAGGATTTATTAGTGATCCTATCATTAACCGTGCGTCTCGAAATTATATGACAATTATTGTAAATGGGCGTGCGATTCGTAATTATAATGTCATGCGCTCTATTTTAGAAGCCTATCATACCTTATTACCTAAAGATAAATATCCGATTGTGGTCCTTAATCTAAAGCTTGATCCGATGTTAGTGGATGTTAATGTTCATCCTGCTAAACTAGAGGTTCGCTTTTCACAAGAAGAAGCGCTAAGAACGTTTATTTATACAGAAATTAAAAAAGTGTTAAATCACATGGAGTATATTCCACAACCAGAAATTAAAGCTCCCGTTATGCCTCAGCTATCAAAACCAGTTCAACAAACGCTAAGTTTCCAGGCACCCAAAGTAGAGACACCGTCAAAAGTGATTCAACCAGAACCAATGGTGATGAAGCAAAAGTTAGTCATTGAAGAAATTCAAGAGAGTACGGTCGTGACTGATGTGGAAGCGAATTCAGTTCACGAGGAGTCAGTTGAAACGATCGCACAATCAGTACCTTTAGCCCAATCGAGTCAAGAGAAACTTAAAGTGGTGGCACCAACGAAACTGGAAGAAGCGAAACTTGAACTTTATTATATTGGACAACTTCATGGAACATATTTACTTGCTCAAAATGAAGAAGGACTATTTATTGTTGATCAACATGCAGCGATGGAGCGTGTGCAATATGAGAAAAATTATCAACTCTTACGTGATGTGAGTGGAGATTGTGTCGAGTTGTTGATTCCTATTGTATTAAAATATGCAGCTAACGAACTATTACTTTTAAAAGAAGCCCTTCCATCTTTAATGAAATTTGGTTTTGAAATTGAAGAATTCGGAGGTCAATCATTAGTCGTTCGTAGTATTCCTGTTTGGGCACAGAAATTGGATGCGAAATCGATTGTTGAGACAATTTTACATCAGGTGATTTTAGATAACCAAGTTGATATTGGGAAGTTGCGTGAATCAGTGGCAATTATGATGAGTTGTAAAGGATCAATTAAAGCGAATCAGTACATTAATGAGTATGAAATTAAAGAGTTGCTTCAAAGCCTTTGTTATTGTGAGCAACCTTATACGTGTCCGCATGGACGTCCGATTATCGTAAAAATGACAAAGTATGAAATTGAAAAATTGTTTAAACGCGTAATGTAGGTGAAAAAATGGATGTATTATGTATTGTTGGCCCAACAGCCGTTGGGAAAACCAAAATGAGTATCGAGTTGGCGAAGCAATTAAATGGTGAAATTATTAGTGGCGACTCGATGCAGATTTATCGTGGAATGGACATTGGAACAGCTAAAGCAACAATGGATGAGCGCCAAGGGATTCCACATCATTTAATCGATGAAAAAAATCCAGATGAACCATATTCTGTAGCCGCATTCCAACAAACCGTTCGTGCTAAAATAGAAGAGATTAAATCTCGTGGAAAGCTACCGATTATCGTGGGTGGAACAGGATTATATATTAAAAGTGTTTTGTATGATTATGAATTTGCTGGAGAATCTGAATCAAAAGAGGTTGATGAAGCGAAGTATGGTCATTTAAGTAATGAAGAGTTACATGCTAAACTTGCAGCTGTTGATGAAGCGGGGGCAAAAGACATTCATCCTAATAACCGTAAACGTGTTATTCGAGCACTTGAAATTTATGAAACTTCAGGGGTTAAAAAATCTGAAATGATTGAAAAACAAGAACATAAAATGATTTATGACGCTTGCTTAATCGGATTAACGGATGATCGTAATGTTTTATATGATCGTATCAATAAGCGTGTTGATACGATGTATGAAACAGGGTTAGTTGAAGAAGTAAAAGCTTTATTTGATGAAGGTATTCCGGCTGAATCTCAGTCGATTCGAGCGATTGGATATAAAGAACTTTATGATTATTTTAAGGGATTGATTTCATTAGAAGAAAGTAAAGAATTAATTAAACGAAATTCCCGACGTTATGCAAAACGTCAATATACATGGTTTAATAATCAAATGGATGTTACATGGTTTAAGGTTGATGTACAACATTTTGATAAAACAGTTAAAGAAGTGTTAACTTATGTTCAGAATAAATAAAAAGGAGGCTTTTAATCTCCTTTTTATTTGCTTTGAATAGGGGTGACCATTAAGGTTTGGTTGAATTGCTATCAAATCCTTTGGAGTTGATAGACTGACTATAAGATGCTTTAATATCAAAGCAGTTTAATAAATAATTTTAAAATAAATTTCTAGACAGGATATCTAGTCACTAACAAAAAACACCTTACTGACTTTTCAGTAAGGTGTTTTTTGTTAGTGCATTGTTCTAAATAGTCCAATGACTTTCCCAACAATGATTACATTTTTTGCAATGATAGGTTCTAATAAATCGTTTTCTGGTTGTAAACGAATATAGTCTGATTCTTTAAAGAATCGTTTAACTGTTACTTCGTGATCATCCTCTAGCATGGCAACAACAATTTCACCGTTTAGTGCATCTTGTTGTTGTTGAACAATAATTTGATCGCCATCATGAATTCCAGCATTGATCATAGAATCACCACGAACATTTAACATAAAGACTTGTTGGTTTGATGGGATTAAATGTGTCGGAAGGGGAAAGAAATCATCAGGATTCTCAATTGCTTCAATTGGTGTCCCTGCTGTTACTTTACCGATGACCGGAACATTAATAACCGATTTTAATTCAATAACATTTGATGCTTGTTTTGGCTCTTCTTGTTTTGAGTCTGGTGATAAGATTACAATTCCACGTGTTGTTGACTTATCTTTACGAATAAGTCCCTTTTTTTCAAGTTGGTTTAATTGATTATGAACGGATGCAGTAGATGATAATCCAACAGCTAATCCAATTTCACGGACACTGGGTGGATACCCTCGTTTATCAACTTCTTCTTTAATAAAATCAAGGATCGCTTGTTGACGTTTAGTAATAGGTTTCATGTTCTCTGACCTCCTTCCATTTAATAAGTTTATTATATCAGTAAATGTAGAATAAGGCAAACGTTTGTTCTTTTTGTGTTGACAACGAACGAGTGTTCTAATATAATAAAAAGCATAAATCGAACATTTGTTTTAAAAAGAGGGATTGAGATGTTTAATAAAATTTGTTTATTTATTTATGAATACCGTTGTTTATTAGGAGTTTATTGTTTTGGTTTAGCTCTATTAGGACTTTGTTTTGTTGACTTTACAACTTTAATTGAAAGCTTTAAGCCGCAAATGATTATTCCTTTTTTAGAAGTTATTGCTTATCAAGTGAAGTGAAATTTGGTATATTAATGAGGGTAGGATTAACGGAGGTGACGACATGTTAACAGCAGAAAAATTGAATCGTCTAAATGAACTTGCAAAAAAGAAGAAACTTGGAACAATCACGGATGAAGAATTAAAAGAACAACAAGCATTACGTGAAGAATATTTAGTGACTTTTAGAGAAAGTATGAAAAATACAATCGAAAACGTTCGTGTGATCGATCCAAATGGTGAAGATGTAACGCCTGAAAAATTAAAACAAATTCAAGCGAAGCGTCATACAGAAGAGATTCATTAAAATAAAAAAGACCTTTTTGAAATGAAAAAGGTCTTTTTTATTTTAATGATTAAGCTTCTACGATTGAGTCTGTTGGACAAACAGCTTCGCAAGCGCAGCAGTCGATACATACATCTGCATCAACAACATAGATATCTCCCTCAGAGATACATTCTACTGGACATTCAGCTGCACATGAACCGCAAGCGATACAAGTATCTAAAATTTTACGTGGCATAATCATTACCTCCCTATCAAAAGTACTAAATCATTATAGCACATCCAACTCCTTCACGTAATCCCTATTATATAAACAAATGGAAATACAAGTTTATCATGAAGGGAAATGTGGTGATTTTTAAAATAATCATGTAGGAAAACTTCATTTTTGTCTGAATCTTTAATATGTTGCTGACCTTGATTTTTATAACAAAATGAAAGAAAATAACTTTTTTTTCGAAAATATTGTAAATTTTTCGGCAAAAGGGTATGATATAGATGGTATAAAAGGAGGTCAATAACGTGGAAAATAACATCTCATTACAATCAATTAATACAATTCGTACATTAGGAATCGATGCAATTAATAAGGCGAATTCAGGTCATCCAGGTGTTGTATTAGGGGCAGCTCCGATGGCATATACTTTATTTACAAAACATATGAATGCTAACCCAAGCAATAGTAATTGGTTCAATCGTGACCGTTTTGTGTTAGCAGCTGGACATGGTTCAATGTTACTTTATTCATTATTACATTTATCAGGATATAATGTAAGCATGGATGATATTAAACAATTCCGTCAATGGGATTCTAAAACTCCAGGACATCCAGAGTTTGGACATACAGATGGTGTTGATGCAACAAGTGGACCATTAGGTCAAGGGATTCCAATGGCAATTGGAATGGCTCTAGCAGAAAAATTCTTAGCTAGTCGTTACAATAAAGAAGGGTATCCATTAGTTGATCATTACAATTTCGTTATTTGTGGTGATGGAGACTTAATGGAAGGTGTAACGAGTGAAGCCTCATCACTTGCAGGTCACTTAGGGTTAGGAAAAGTCGTTGTTTTATACGATTCAAATGATATCTGCTTAGATGGAGACTTAACACAAAGCTTTACTGAAGATGTATTAAAACGTTATGAATCTTATGGTTGGCACGTTCAACGTGTTGAAGATGGAACTGATATTGACGCTATCAATGCAGCTATTGAATGTGCAAAACAAACAACAGATAAACCATCAATTATTGAAATTAAAACAGTCATTGGATATGGTTCAAAATTACAAGGAACGAATGCTGTTCACGGTGCACCGTTAGGTGAAGAAGATAGTGCTTATGCAAAAGCACAATATGGATGGGATCATGAGCCTTTCACCGTACCAACAGAAGTTTATTCTCATTTTGAAAATACAATCAAAGCTCGTGGAGAAGAAGCTAACAAAGCATGGGATGAATTATTCGCACGTTATTCAAAAGAATACCCAGAATTAGCTGAAGAATTAACAAAAGCAATGAACAATGAATTAATCATTGATTTAGCAGATGTTATGCCTTCATATGAAATCGGACATTCACAAGCAACACGTGATACAAATAATGAAGCAATTAATGCGATTGCAAATGCGATTCCTTACTTCTTAGGAGGATCAGCTGACCTTTCGCACTCAAATAAAACAAACATTAAAAATGGTGGGGACTTTTCAAAAGTAACACCAGAAGGACGTAATATTTACTTTGGAGTTCGTGAATTTGCGATGGCTTCGATGTTAAATGGTATGATGTTACACGGTGGGGTACGCGTATTCGGAGGAACATTCTTCGTATTCTGTGATTACCTAAAACCAGCGATGCGTATGGCAGCGTTAATGGGATTACCAGTGACTTATGTTTTAACACACGACTCAATTGCTGTTGGAGAAGATGGTCCAACTCATGAACCAATCGAACAATTAGCCATGTTACGTACGATTCCAAACTTCTCAGTGATTCGTCCAGCTGATGCAAATGAAACAGCAGCGGCTTGGCGTTTAGCAGTGGAATCAAAATCAACTCCAACAGCATTAATCTTAACTCGTCAAAACTTAACAACAATGGCTAACACTTCATACGAAGGGGTAAGTAAAGGGGCTTATGTTGTAAGTGAAGCACAAGGTAAGATGGATGGAATCTTAATTGCAACCGGTTCAGAAGTCAACTTAGCTGTAGCAGCACAAGAAGCTTTAGCTAATGAAGGAATCAATGTTCGTGTTGTAAGCATGCCTTCAATGGATTTATTCGAAAAACAATCTAAAGAATACCGTGAATCAGTTCTTCCAAAATCAGTGACAAAACGTATGTCAATTGAAATGGGAGCAACATACGGATGGCATAAATATGTTGGATTCGATGGCGTTGTTTTAGGAATTGATCGCTTCGGAGCATCTGCGCCAGCAAATCAAGTCATTGAAGCATACGGATTCACAGTTGAAAATATTGTTTCTTTATACAAAGGAATGTAATGAATCATTAAAAGGTTGTTTCCTCATAGGGGAGCAACCTTTTTTATTTCAAAAACTTACATTTTTTAAAGGTGGATGGATATTATGAAGTATCAAATCTAAGTAGAGATTTCGATTGGCTTGCGGGATTATTTTTTTGTTTGATATTAAAAATCTTTAGTTTACTACTGATCTATTTGTCTGAATATAAAAAAATTGATAAAATTATTCATTTACCACGGATGTTTAGTCAGTATTTATTGATATATGTGAACACTCTAAAAGGAAAGTTAGTGACTTAATAATCATCACACTTTTTTTAAATGATTAGCTTTTTAGGTTTACATGTCACCGCTATTTCGCGAGCTTATCAAATTAGTCTTAAAACCATGCTAGGAATGTCAATTATCAGTGAAGAGGTAGAGATTATCATGATAGGATTCATTACCTTATTAGGAGGAATTATTTGCTACTACCGAGATTTTTTTGTCGTTTTACTTTAGAACGAGTATCTAATACTTATTAGTGAAGTCATCCCAAAACAACGAATGGCTGTTCATTGGTTATATTTATTAAGAGCTACTTATTGTAATGAGGGCATGGTGGGGGTTTTAAGCTTTGTGATGACGATTATTACGCTAAGCTATTTGAGTTTTTATCAAGTGAAATATACGATTTGTTCTAATCTATTTGTGATTGGTTTATTAGGATTGCTTGCTTATGAATTAGGAAGTTTAATTCATATGAGAATGATGGGAATCATAAATAGTGAACTTATCGGAATTTTCCTCATTCTTTTCTCAACCCTTTGGTACCTTCTTTTAAAAACGCTATCAATAGGTTAGTAAGGATGGTTTCTTTATCCTATATTTACTTGACATATTGACCATAATCTAGTATAAATTGAGTATAATAGTGGTCTATTGAATAGTAAAAACGTTTGGAGGAAATACATATGTTTACAAGTTGGGTATTTTGGTTATGGATTATTATCGCATTATTAGTAGGAGCTGTTGTTGGATTTTTCGTCGCACAACGTCAATTAAAGAAATATTTACAAAAAAACCCACCTATTAATGAAGAAGTCGTACGTACAATGATGATGCAAATGGGGCGTACACCTTCTCAAAAACAAATTAACCAAGTAATGAAACAAATTAATCAAAATATGAAGTAAAACTAAAAGCATTAGATGATCCTTAATCATTTAATGCTTTTCTTTTACTAAAAAATTTAGGAAATATATAAGTCACATAAGCCTTTTGCATCTTAAAACTTTTAAGACTCTACCAGCGGAGGAAATATGCTTCGCATAGCAGGTAACCCATGGCATAACTATTAAATATTTAATTTACCATAGTAGATGTAGAAAACATTTCTGTTTGTATGTAGAACAAATGGATATAGAACATAAAAAAAATAGCCTAAATGGCCATTTTTTTCTTATAATTGGTTTTTATGTGTCATATATTCATTAACAACAACATCAAGTTCTTGGCTTTTGGCTACAGTTAATTCATGCACCATTCCAAGATTTTTAACTAATTCATGTAATTCAGCTTTGACTTTAGTAATGCGTGCATATAGGATTTGTGCCTCATTAGATGTTGTGTGTGTTGAACAATTACTCGTTTTCATATTATGTTTCCCCCAATGACGTGTTTATAAGAATGAAACTTTGTTCTCTGTCCCGTTTAAGATACGCTTATAATTTGGAATATGTTTAATAATAATAAGAGCTGCGAAGATTGAAAACATAATTTGTGCCGTTAAATCATAATTTCCGAACCAAACGATGAAGACAGCGGCGATGGAAATAATCGTTGATGATAGTGAAACCATCTTCCAAATTTTTAATGTAATAACGAAAATAATGAATAGTATCGCAAATAGAACGGGTGAGTAAAATAATATAATTCCAGCGCTTGTAGCTACAGCTTTTCCCCCTTTAAAATTAGCGAAAATGGGATAGATGTGACCGATTAAAGCAAATACAGCAATAATTAATGGTGAAATCGTTGCTCCCCCATAAGTAGCAATTAATAGAGCCAATCCCCCTTTTAAAATATCTAGAATAAAAACAACGGCCCCTCCTTTTTTTCCTAGAACACGGAACGCATTCGTGCTTCCTAGATTTCCAGAGCCGTAGTTACGAATATCTTTTTGATAAAAAGTCTTCCCAATCACAAGTGCTGAGGGGAATGAGCCTAATAAATAAGCGACAATCATTAAAATTATATTGTTCATTTAAATCCTCCTTTTTTGTAGAAATATTATAGCATAGAGTCTAATAATATTAGTCAAAATTACAAAAAAAATATAAAAAACTTCTTTTTCGACATATTTCACACTGTTATTCGTATTCTAATTAATGTATAATACTTTTATTTTGTATAGAAATAAAACAAAAGTTCGATGAATTTGTGCAAATAATCTCTTTTATTCTGAGGTAAAATCTTTTAAAATGAGATAATGGAAAGAGAAAGGAGTGTCATCATGTCGACGCACTTAAATTATAACGAAGATTCGATACAGGTACTTGAAGGATTAGAAGCGGTACGAAAAAGACCTGGGATGTACATCGGTTCTACAGATAGCCGTGGATTACATCATCTCGTTTATGAAATTGTTGATAATGCTATTGATGAAGTTTTAGCCGGTTACGGTAATTATATAAAAGTAACAATTCATGAAAATAATAGTATTAGTGTCCAAGACTGTGGACGTGGAGTTCCTACCGGAATGCATAAATCGGGAAAGCCAACTCCTGAAGTTATTTATACAGTTTTACACGCGGGTGGAAAGTTTGGAACGGGTGGTTATAAAACATCAGGTGGATTACATGGTGTAGGGGCCAGTGTAGTCAATGCCTTATCGGAATGGTTAGAGGTAACAATTAAACGCGATGGATCTATTTTCCGTCAACGCTTTGAAAAGGGTGGACATCCGGTTACGGGACTTGAAGTGATGGGTAAAACAAAAGAAACAGGAACATTAGTGACTTTCAAGCCAGATCCAGAAATTTTTTCAACAACAGTTTATTCTTTTGATATTTTAAGTGAACGATTACGAGAGTCAGCGTTTTTACTAAAAGGATTAAAAATTGAATTAGTTGATTTAAGAAATGATAAAGAAGAAACGTTCTACTATGAGGACGGAATTAAATCGTTTGTTAGCTTTTTAAATGAAGGTAAAGATACGTTACATGAAGTCGTCTATTTTGAAGGTGAGAGCCAAGATATTGAAGTTGATTTTGCCTTCCAATACTCGGGAAGCTATTCAGAAAATATTTTATCATTCGTTAATAATGTCCGTACAAAAGATGGTGGAACACATGAAACAGGTGCAAAAGCTGTCTTAACCCGTATTTTTAATGATTATGCCCGTCGTAACGGACTTTTAAAAGAAAAAGATAAAAACTTAGAAGGTGCTGATATTCGAGAGGGATTAGCAGCAATTGTTTCTGTTCGTATTCCAGAGCGTTTATTACAGTTTGAAGGACAAACGAAAGCAAAGCTTGGAACACCAGAAGCACGTTCAGCTGTAGATAACGTTATTGCCGAAAAGTTAACATTCTTCTTTAATGAAAATGGAGCAGTTGCGACACAGTTAATTAAGAAGGCAGTGAAAGCGGCTCAAGTTCGAGAAGCGGCTCGTAAAGCACGTGAAGATGCACGTAGCGGGAAAACAAAAAAGAAAAAAGAAACTAATTTATCTGGGAAGCTAACGCCAGCACAAACAAAGAATCCACAAAAGAATGAGTTATTCTTAGTCGAGGGGGATTCGGCGGGCGGTTCAGCTAAACTAGGTCGAAACCGTGCCTTTCAAGCGATTCTTCCATTGCGTGGTAAAGTTATTAATACCGAAAAAGCAAAAATGGAAGACATCTTTAAAAATGAAGAAATCAATACGATGATTTATACTATTGGTGCCGGAGTAGGGGCGAACTTTGAATTAAGCGATGTTAATTACGATAAAATTATTATCATGACCGATGCCGATACTGATGGTGCGCATATTCAAGTGTTGCTTTTAACATTCTTCTTCCGTTACATGAAAGAATTAGTAGAAGCAGGAAAGGTTTATATTGCTTTACCACCACTTTATAAAGTTTCAAAAGGTCAAGGTAAAAAACAAGTCATTGAATATGCTTGGACAGATGAAGAGTTAAATGATGTTATTGCAAAAGTTGGAAAAGGTTATACCCTTCAACGTTACAAAGGTCTTGGTGAGATGAATGCCGATCAGTTATGGGATACAACTATGAATCCTGAAACACGAACTTTAATTCAAGTAACCATCGAAGATGCTGCGGACGCAGATCATCGAGTGACAACACTCATGGGAGATAAAGTTGAGCCTCGTCGAGAATGGATTGAGCAAAATGTCGACTTTACCATGGAAGATGATTATGACATAGAAAGGGTGTAATTTATGAATAAAGCTACCCAAGAACGTGTGCAGGTCATGCGTTTAGAGGATATTATGGGTGATCGTTTTGGACGTTACTCGAAATATATTATTCAAGATCGTGCATTACCAGATGTGCGAGATGGATTGAAGCCTGTACAACGACGTATTTTATATGCGATGTATAAAGACGGAAATACTTATGAAAAACCATTCCGTAAATCGGCTAAAACAGTCGGTAACGTGATTGGTAACTATCATCCTCATGGAGATTCTTCCGTTTATGATGCTATGGTGCGTTTATCACAAGATTGGAAGCTTCGTGAACCATTAGTTCAAATGCATGGGAATAATGGTAGTATTGATGGCGATCCAGCAGCCGCGATGCGTTATACGGAAGCTCGTTTATCAGCTATTTCAGGATTGTTATTAAAAGATATCGATAAAAACTTAGTTGATTTTGTTCCAAACTTTGATGATTCGATGACAGAACCAACAGTATTACCAGCCTTTTTCCCAAACTTATTAGTAAATGGGGCAACAGGGATTTCAGCCGGTTATGCAACTGATATCCCCCCCCATAACTTAGGTGAGATTATTGACGCCGTTATTTATCGAATGAATCATAAACAATGTGCATTAGATGATATTTTAACGTTTGTTCAAGGTCCAGATTTCCCAACAGGTGCTATTATTCAAGGGGAACAAGAAATAAAAAAAGCCTATACAACTGGAAAAGGTCGTATTGTCATTCGTTCAAAAGCTGAGATTGAACCAGTTCGTGGAGGACGTGAACAAATCGTTGTCACTGAAATTCCTTATGAAGTCAATAAAGCAAATTTAGTGAAGAAAATTGATGATCTTCGTATTGATAAAAAAGTTGAAGGAATCATGGAAGTACGTGACGAAACGGACCGCAATGGATTACGAATCGTCATTGAACTTAAAAAAGATGTTAAATCAGAAATCGTCTTAAATTACTTATTTAAAAATACTGATTTACAAATCTCTTATAACATTAACATGGTTGCGATTCATAATAAGCGTCCAGTCTTAATGGGATTAATGGATTTAATCGATGCGTATATTCAGCATCAAAAAGAAGTGGTAACTAACCGCTCAAACTTCGATTTAAAACGTGCTCGTGAACGTCAGCACATTGTTGAAGGGTTAATTAAAATGGTGTCTGTTTTAGATGAAGTCGTTCAAATTATTCGTCATTCAAAAGACAAAGCAGATGCGAAGAAAAATTTAATTCAAGCCTTTGGATTCAGTGAGCGTCAAGCAGAAGCTATCGTGATGTTACAGTTATATCGCTTAACTAATACAGACGTCACAGCTCTTGAAAAAGAGAATGAAGAATTAACAAAAACTATTCAAGAATTAACAGCTATTTTAAGTAGTGAAACTAAACTGTTAAAAGTCATTCAAGATGAGTTGAAACAAGTTAAAAAGCAATTTGAAACACCTCGCCGTAGTGTCATTCAAAAACATATCCAAGAAATCAAAATTGATGAAACAGATATGGTTGTTAAGGAAGATGTCATGGTTGCAATCACAAAAGATGGCTATGTTAAACGTACAAGTCTACGTTCTTACAATGCTACAAAATCAGATACGTCAACGATGAAAGAAGGCGACGAATTAGTTGCTAAACTTCAGTTAGATACGCTTCAAACACTTGTCATGTTTACAAATCGAGGAAGCTTTATTTATTTACCAGTCTTTAAGTTGCCTGAGTTTAAGTGGAAAGATATTGGTCAACACGTTTCAAACTTAGTGACGATGGATTCAGAAGAAAAAATTATTGCGGTACATGCGGTTTCTAATTTCAAAACGGAAGAGTACTTCTTCTTTACGACTGCAAGCGGAATGGTTAAGAAAACTCGATTAAGTGATTTAGAGGTGACACGTTATAACCGTGCCATGGTAGCCATGTCGGTAAAAGAAGATGATGAATTAATTTCAGTCATTCGTTGTACGTTTATGAACGATGTCATTATGGTAACAAAAAATGGATATCTGTTAAAGTTTAGTGATGATGAAATTACCCCAACTGGATTAAAGGCGATGGGAGTCAAAGGGATTCAATTAGGATCAGGTGATCAATTAATTAAAGTTGTTTTAGCCTCTGTTAATGATGAAATTTTGCTGTTAACGCAACGTGGAAATATTAAAAAATTAAAAGTAAAAGACATTGCGTTATCAACGCGTAACAAAAAGGGATGTTTAGGAATTAAAACCATTAAATCAAATCCACATCAATTTGTTGATTGTATCAAGGTTTTACCAAAACAAGAGGTTTCAATTTTAACAATTGATGGGATAACTAAATTAAATACAATACTTAAACCTGTTGATTTAAACTCAGTTGGAACAAATATGGTTGATGCTGAGGTCTTTAAATTTGTGGTTGAAGATATAGAATAAAAAAATCGATTCTCTTTAGAGAATCGATTTTTTTATTCTAATTAAATCAGTAATAGATTGGTAGTGTATTTAAATTTAGAGTAAAAATGGCGGCTTCATGTAGTTTATCAAAAGCATTTTTAAGTAAATGTTCATATTCCAAGGTGTCATCTCATACAATCTTATGAGTATAAGAAGAGTTAAGACAAAAACGATGGTGATAGAATGGAAATGATTAATAAGGTTGAATCATTAATCTTTAAGCAAGCCTTGAGTTATCCTCTTATTCAACTCATACAGAATAAAAGCGTCATTGTCAATGATCGTTGTACGGTAGAGAATTTTACAGAGGAATCTTGTATTTTGAAGACCCCAGATAACCGCTATGTGATTTTTGGGGTGAACTTACGTATTAAAGAGTATGGTGACTTAGTCATTCGAATTGAAAGTGATGGGATAAAAAAAATAGAAATAGTCGGTGATATGGATGAATAATAAATGGTTAAGTATCTTTATAACAAAAGTACAAATTATAGTGCCTTCTATGACAGAAGTCACCCAGCTCAGGTGTCAAAATATAATGATTTATGGGGTGAAAAAACATGAAGATGGCTATTTGGTTACAATTCGAAAGGATGTAGCCAAACAGCTTGAAACTCGTTATCCGATTGTGACAGAGTTATCGATTTATCCTGCCATCTTGAAAATTATTGTTCCCATTGTCGCTTTAACGTGTTTATTAATGATTTTGATGAATAAACATACAATTGGTTATCGAATTAATGGGAATTTAAATACTCAAGAACAACAAGAGTTAGAGGCATTACTTGAGCCCCATTTTAATCAGGTTGGACCATTTCACTTTTTAAAAAGTGAGGTTGAAGATATAAAAACTGAACTTGAAGCGTATTATAATGAATATGTTTGGATAAATATTTATCGAAAAGGAACAGATATCGTTTTCGATGTTTATAATACACCAGTGGATGAGCGTGATGATTTAGATACTTATTCTGACACACTATATGCGAAGCGTTCAGGGATCATTAAAAATTATAAAGTTTCAAGTTGTCGGGTGTTGGTTGAACAAAACCAGCTGGTTAAAGAAGGGGATCCATTAGTTACATGCTATGTCGAGCAACCGTATACAACTGAAATTATACCTATTGAAGATACGGCTAAGGGAGAAGTTTGGGCAGATACCTGGTATGAAGTTAATGTGACGGCGGAAAAAGTTGATGTACAAGAAGGTTTTACAGCTAACAAACAAACTACTTATGTTCTCCATCTGGGTGGAATGAAGTTTAACTTTCCTTCACAAGAGATTGCTTATGAGAAGTATGAAGAAGTGACAAAAGAGTACAATCCATTCTTTTTTATGGAAGAATCTCCCCTTTATTTAGAAAAAAGACAATATTATGAAAAACGTGATATAATGAGAGTAAATACTTCTGAAGAATTAAAGGCAAATCTTCTGACACTTGTTAAAAATAAATTTAAACAAGAGACAGATGGGGAGTTTATCATTAAGAATTTGGAGATAATATCAGAAGAAGAGACAGAGACACAATTTATTTATAAGTGTCATCTGACAATATACGAAAATATTGCATATTAGAGGAGCTGAATTATGAGTAAAGACCCTATTAAAATACCTGCAGTGTTTGAAACTATTGATGAGACAATCTCAGTTGTTGGACATCACGATAAACATTTAAAAATCTTTGAAGATTACTACAATGTCGAGATTTCATTACGAGGCGATCAGTTGTATTTATTCGGTGATGAGAAAAAAGCCGAAATTATTCGTCAAGTGTTATTAGCACTTGTGGAGTTACATCGTAAAGGAAAAGAAATTACAGAACGTGATGTGTTATATGCAATAAAAATGAATGAACAGCATCGTTTAGGTGAATTAGAATCACTCTTTGATGAGCGTTATAAAATTATCAAAACGATTCAAGGAAAAACCATCTATGCTAAAACATTCAATCAAAAAGAATATTATCGTAAAATTCAAGACAATGACCTTGTTTTTGGAATTGGACCAGCCGGGACCGGAAAAACTTATTTAGCGGTTGTGATTGGTGTTGCGTTACTTAAAAAGAATATTGTTCGTAAAATCATCTTAACGCGTCCAGTCGTTGAAGCGGGAGAAAACCTTGGATTTTTACCAGGAGATTTAAAAGAAAAGGTTGACCCATATTTACGTCCGCTATATGATGCATTATATGATGTACTAGGTCTGGAACAAACAGAAAAAATGATTGAACGTGGAATTATTGAGATTGCGCCACTTGCTTATATGCGTGGTCGTACCCTTGAAGATGCGTATATCATTTTAGATGAAGCACAAAATACAACGAAACAGCAAATGAAAATGTTCTTAACGCGTTTAGGATTTAATTCTAAGATGGTAGTCACAGGTGATGAGACTCAGATTGACTTACCTAAACCAGTAAAATCAGGTTTAAAACATGCAAAAGAAATTTTATCAGATGTAAAAGGAATTGAATTTGTTCAATTCGAAACAGTTGACGTTGTTCGTCATACGCTTGTTCAAAAAATTATTGAAAGCTATGAAAAGACTGGTGAGTAAAAAGGAGTAACAGATATGGGAGTAGATATCCAATTTTATAATCAAACGAGTGAGTCGGTTGAGACTTATGAAGCAATGATTACAACAGTAGTTAATGAAACGATTAAACAAGAAAATTTGACAAATGAGATGTTAGAGTGCAGTTTTATCTTCGTTGATAATGAGCAAATTCGTGAGATTAATGCGAACTACCGTCAAAAAGATGCCGTAACAGATGTTATTACGTTTGCTATTGAAGATGAAATGCCGGGAGAAATTAAAATTCAAGGAATTCCAATGCCTCGAATGCTTGGAGATGTTTTTATTTCTTTACCAAGAACACGTGAGCAAGCTGAGCGTTATGGACATTCATTTGAACGTGAATTAAGTTTCCTT
Source organism: Turicibacter bilis (assembly GCF_024499055.1). Taxonomy (NCBI): domain Bacteria; kingdom Bacillati; phylum Bacillota; class Erysipelotrichia; order Erysipelotrichales; family Turicibacteraceae; genus Turicibacter; species Turicibacter bilis. The sequence goes on from NZ_CP071249.1 coordinate 2,693,908, forward strand.
GCTGTTCATGGATGTCTTCATTTGTTAGGTTATGATCATATAGAGCCAGAAGAAGAGAAAATCATGTTTGGTAAACAGGAGGATGTCTTAAATGCGCTCGGAATTCGACGTTAAAGAGGAACATTCCGTTAAAGCATTAATAAAATCTTTTCAACATGCTTTTTGTGGTATCTTGACATCGTTTGTAATAGGGCGTAATATAAAGGTCCACTATACAGCAGCTTTGGCTGCTGTTTTAAGTGGCCTTTCTTTTGGTATTAGTAAAGTAGAGCTTCTAATTATTCTACTCATCAGTGCACAAGTCATCTGTTTGGAAATGGTGAATACCGCTATTGAGAGAACGGTTGATTTAGTGACATCTGAGTATCATATTTATGCTAAAATTGCAAAGGATGTTGCCGCAGGAGCGGTTCTTGTCGCAGCTATTTTTGCGACAATTATCGGAGGAATTATCTTTCTTCCATATATATTTAAATAGTAGGTGAAGAGTTTATGAAAGAAATGTATGCAGACTTAATCGCAGCAGCAAAAGAAGCTTATCAAAATGCTTATGTGCCTTATTCTAAATTTCCAGTAGGAGCGGCTTTAAAATTAAAAGATGGAAATATTATTAATGGAGCAAACGTTGAAAATGCTTCATTTGGATTAACAAATTGTGCAGAGCGTTCTGCTTTATTTACAGCTTTTACAAAAGGTTATCGTCGCGACGATATTGAAGCGATTGCTGTTGTTGCTAATACGGATCGTCCAATTTCACCATGTGGAGCTTGTCGTCAAGTGATTAGTGAGTTAATGCCACAAGATGCACAAGTTATTTTATTAAGTAACAAAGATGAAGTAAAAACATACACAGTCGCAGAATTATTACCATATTCATTCACATCGGAGGATCTATAATGACTAACGAAGCATTTAAATCAGGGTTTGTCTCTATCATTGGGCGTCCTAATGTTGGAAAATCAACATTCTTAAACAAAGTTTTAGGAAAAAAAATTGCTATTATGAGTGATAAACCACAAACGACACGAAATAAAATTCAAGGGGTTATTACGGATCACGATTCGCAAACGATTTTTATCGATACACCAGGAATCCATAAACCGAAGCATGAGTTAGGTAAATTCATGACTGATTTAGCAATTGGAACATTAAATGAAGTCGATGCCGTTATGTTCATGGTAAATGCCACTGAAAAGTTAGGTCGCGGAGATCAATTCATTTTAGAGCATTTAAAATCAGTTAAACAACCAGTCTTCTTAGTGATCAATAAAATTGATTTAATTACAAAAGAAGAATTATTAACAGTGATTGCGACTTTCCGTGATCAGCATGACTTTGCGGGTATTATTCCAATTTCAGCGATGACAGGAGAAAATATCGATACTTTACTTTCTGTTATCAAAGAAGAGTTGCCAGAAGGACCACAATTCTACCCATCAGATCATATTACGGATCATCCAGAACGTTTCATTATTTCAGAATTAATTCGTGAGAAAGTATTGCATTTAACACATGAAGAAGTGCCACATTCAGTAGCTGTTGTTATTGATAAAATTGAAAAAGTAGATGGGAAAAATGTCATTGATGTGATGGCAACGATTGTTGTAGAGCGTCCATCTCAAAAAGGAATCCTAATTGGTAAAGGTGGAAAGATGTTAAAAGACATCGGGACATTAGCTCGTAAAGATATCGTTAAATTATTAGGAACAAAAATCTACTTAGAATTATGGGTAAAAGTTCAAAAAGATTGGCGTAATAAAAAATTATATCTAAATGACTTTGGATATAGTGAAAAAGAATACTAATTCGACTTTTTAAGACAAAATTAAATTGGAATTATCATAGATTTTCTCTTCTTAGCCATACTAATGTATAGGGGCTAAAAATAATAGCGTAGCTAGTAAGAAGGGATCATACATGAATAGTCTAGAATGGGAAATCTTTAAACGTACAGGAAAAATTGATCACTATTTGTTAATGAAAGAATCAGATAAGTTAGCGATAGACAATATAAATACTGAGTTCTCAGAAGAGATTGCTAATGTAAAGCCTGCTAAAGTTACAGAGGAGGAGTAGCGTGGCAATTGATGTTGAAGGAATTATATTGAAGAGCTTTAACTATGGAGAACACCATAAAATTGTTAAAGTTCTGACGGAGAATCAGGGGGTTATTGGCGTTTTTGTACAAAACGCCAATAAAGTTAATACAAAAAAAAGTGCACTCGTCCAGCCATTGACTTGTGCACGTTTTAATTTAAAGCCCTCAACAAATGCCAATAGCGATCTATATTATGTTTATAGTGGAGACGTTATTGATTATTATTTAAATGTAAAGTTAGATTATGAAAATATAGCTTATTTTTATTTTATGATTGAATTAATTTTAAAAGGGATGGCTGAATCTGAGTACAGTTCGTATGTTTATCGTATGTTGAAAAATTTCTTAGATGCAGCTGAACAAGGTTATTCAGCTTATTTATTAAGTTTAATTTTTCAACTTAAAATGATGCCTATTATTGGCATTGAACCTGTAATGGATTGCTGTGCTGTGTGTAGAAGTACAGAACATATCGCAACACTGAGTGTACGCCAAGGAGGATTAGTTTGTGCTAAGTGTTATCACCCAGCGGAACCTATTTTAATTGATGCTCCCCTTATTCCAATTGTTCGTGCACTGTATAAGGTTGATATTAATCATTTACCTGAGGTTGAATTAGAAGAAGAATTGTTGAAACCAATTGAGCAATTTTTAGATGCCTATTATGATTCATATGCTGGTTTACATCTTCAGACTAAGAAATTTATGAAAGAAATTTAAAGAAGAGCGAATTTGCTCTTCTTTTTCTACTTTATATTTGAAAAGCATAATAGAAAGTAGAAAGAGTCATGTTGTATAAATTATCTTTATGTATGAATTTTAATAAATGTGTGATTATTAGTTGTAATTATTGTTTTTTTGCCGTCGTTTTTCGTATTTTTGTATATTGTCTTTTAACTATTGATATACTATAATGGTAGTAGTATAATGCAATATTTATGTGAAGACGAAGAGTAGTACTTTTGAACATTTGAATGGCAGCGAGTCTGGGAAGGTGGGAGCCAGATTTCAAGGTCTTAAGGAAGGGAACTTTTGAGCATAGTTAACAAAGTGGTAAAATCATAGGATTTTACAAATAGGGTGGAACCGCGGGAATAACTCTCGTCCCTATGCTCGTGGCATAGGTATGGGAGTTTTTATTTTCTCTATGTTCACGAGACCAGAATTTTGTTAAGTGAAGGAGCGTTAAAATGAGTCAAGTAACAATGGAAAAAATCGTAAATATGTGTAAAACACAAGGATTCGTTTACCAAGGAAGCGAAATTTATGGAGGATTAGCAAATACTTGGGATTATGGGCCGTTAGGTGTGGAATTAAAAAATAACGTGAAAAAAGCTTGGTGGAAAAAATTTATCCAAGAGTCACCATATAATGTGGGGTTAGATAGTGCCATCTTAATGAATCCTCAAACTTGGGTTGCATCAGGGCACGTTGGAGGATTTAGTGATCCTTTAATGGACTGTAAAGCATGTAAGAGTCGTCACCGTGCAGATAAATTAATCGAAGATCATGGAGACGATATCGTAGCTGATGGATGGACAGAAGAGCAAATGATGGCTTATATTCGTGAGCACAATATTGCATGTCCAGACTGTGGAGCTCATGACTTTACAGATATTCGTCAATTTGAATTAATGTTTAAAACACACATGGGAGTTGTTTCAGACGATAAATCAGCTGTTTATTTACGTCCAGAAACAGCACAAGGAATCTTCGTTAATTTCAAAAATGTTCAACGTACTAGCCGTAAAAAAATTCCATTTGGAATTGGACAAATCGGGAAATCATTCCGTAACGAAATTACACCAGGAAACTTTACATTCCGTACACGTGAATTCGAACAAATGGAATTAGAATTCTTCTGTAAACCAGGTGAAGATGGACAATGGTATGAGTTCTGGAAACAATATTGCTGGAATTGGTTGGTAAATTTAGGAATGAATCCAGAACATATTCGTCAACGTGAACATTCACCAGAAGAATTAAGTCACTACAGTAACGGAACATCAGATATCGAGTACCGTTTCCCATTTGGTTGGGGAGAGTTATGGGGAGTTGCCAACCGTACTGACTTCGACTTAAAAGCACATATGAAAGAATCAGGAGCAAACTTCGAATATCAAGATCCAACAACAAATGAAAAATATGTACCATACTGTATTGAACCATCAGTAGGAGCAGACCGTGTGACATTAGCGTTCTTAATTGATGCTTATGAAGAAGAAACGTTAGAAAATGGAGAAACACGTGAAGTTTTAAAATTCCACCCAGCTTTAGCTCCTTACAAAGTGGCGGTCTTACCATTAGTTAAGAAATTGAATGAACAATCATTAGAAGTGTTTGCAGAATTATCTAAACATATGATGGTTGATTATGATGAAGCGGGAACAATCGGTAAACGTTATCGTCGTCAAGATGCAATTGGAACACCATTCTGTGTCACATTCGACTATGATTCATTAGAAGATAAAAAAGTAACAGTTCGTCATCGTGATACAATGGAACAAGAACGTGTAGCAATCGATGAATTAGTTGAGTACATTACTTCAAAAATTCAATTTTAATTTCTACATAAAGTTGCTTTAAAATTTTAAAATTAAGACATTATAGGAGAGAGGGTGAACACGATGGGAAAGGGTCGAATTCCACAAGAATTATTTGATGAAGTCGTAGAAAAAAGTGATATCGTTGATGTCATTAGTGACTATGTACAATTGAGTAAAGCTGGGAAGAATTATAAAGGTTTATGTCCTTTCCATGGGGAAAATACCCCCTCTTTTGTCGTGTCACCAGATAAAGGAATCTATAAGTGCTTTGGTTGTGGAGAAGGAGGAAACGTCGTTTCGTTCGTCTCTTCACTTGAAGCTATTTCATATCCACAAGCTATCTTAAAATTAGCCAAGCGTGCGGGGATTGAAACGAACATTGTTCTACCATCAGATGAATCGATTCAAGACGCTAAGTTTAAAAATGAATTTGATATTTTAGAGTTTGCTAAAGGATTTTATCACTATTATTTAAATCACACAAAAGAAGGAAAAGTGGCATTAGATTATCTTCATAATCGTGGGATGAGTGATGAAACGATTGCGAAGTTTGGAATCGGGTTAGCTCCATCTTATTCGGACGCTTTAGTTAAAACGTTAGCTAATAATCGATATTCGTTAGATGTGGCGATGAAATTAGGTTTACTTAATGAGCATAATGGACAATATTATGATCGATTTAAATCCCGTATTATGTTCCCTATTTTTGATAAAATCGGACACGTGGTTGGATTTAGTGGTCGTGTTTTCTTAGAAGGGGATACTCATTTAGGGAAATACGTGAACTCACCTGAATCACCTATTTTCCAAAAAGGAAAGCTTATTTATCATTTAAATGATGCTAAGTTAGCGATTCGTCGTCATAATCGAGTCTTATTATTTGAAGGATTTTTAGATGTTATTTCCGCAGTTGAAGCGGGATTTGTTGAATCAGTCGCGACGATGGGAACCGCTTTGACCGAAGATCATAGTCGTGAATTACGCCGTCTAACTGATCAAATTATATTATGTTTTGATGGGGATAAAGCCGGACTCGCTGCTGCGAACAAAGCAATTCCTATTTTAATGGCACAAAACTTTTCAGTCAGTGTCGTTGAAATTCCAAATAAAATGGATCCTGATGAGTTTATTAAGACACACGGGAAAGAGGCCTTTTCTAAGTTAATTGATCAAGCAATTCCAGCTGTCGATTATCAGTATCGTTATATTAAACGACAGTTTAATTTAGAATTTGTTAGCCATCGAGAGCAATTTAAACGTCAAATCTACCATTTTGCTTATACCTTGCAAAGTCACACTCTGCAAGAGTTAATTTTAAAAAAATTAGCGTATGATATTTCAATAGGTGAGCAAAGTATTTTGCAGGAGTTCAATAGTAGCAAAAGTCAAGTGTATAAAAATGCCAATATTAATAACAATAAAAACGAAAACCTACAGATACATTCAAGACAAGTGCGAGATACTAAATATGAACGTTCTGAAAAAATGTTAATTCACTACATGTTAAAAGAGCGCCGTGTCGCTTTACAGGTAGAAAAAGAGTTAAATGGTTATTTGAATGATCCAACGCGTCGTAATATCGTGCTATATATTTTAGATTATTACACGACACATGAAACGATGAATTTACAATATTTTTTAAATTGGATTGACGAAGCCTTAGTTAAGCCGATTACAGATATTATTTTTGAGTGCGAGTCGCTTCCACCCCTTGGAAGTGATGAAGTCATTTATGATTTAATTTCTGTCGTTAAAGAATATGTTTATAGAGCTCAGATGGAGCAATTAAAAAAACAAATTAGCGAAGCAACATTAGATCACGAGAAATTGGAATTACTAGGTAAAGTAAATCAACTCAAACAACAGTTTGGGAAATAGAAGGAGTGGTTTTATGTCAAATCCGGTACTTGACGAAAAAAAGATTTTAGAAATTAATAATCAATTAATCAAGTTAGGAAAAAAACGTGGTTATTTAACATACGATGAAATCAATAATAACTTTGAACAAGTTCATTTAGACCCAGAAATGATTAGTTCATTTTTAGATTTATATGATGCAGAAGGAATTGATATCGTTAAATCAGAAAAAATTGTTGAACCAGAAGTTGCTCAAGCAGAAGAGGAAGAAACAGTTTTAATCTTACCTGATTTCGATAACGAAGATGAAGATGATGAAAACATCCCAGCTGACTTTAATGCTGAGGATGAAGTAGATTTAGAAGAAAAATTCGATGATTTTGAGTTTACATCACAGTTTAAAATCAACGATCCAGTTCGTATGTACTTAAAAGAGATCGGACGTGTTGAATTATTATCAAGCCAAGAAGAGATTAACTTTGCGAAGAAAATTGAGCGCGGAGATATTTCGACTGAGATTTTAGATTTACGTCGTCGCAATGAAGAGCTTCCAGCTGAATTATTAGAGCGTATTGACTCTTTAATTAAAGATGCTGGAGAAGCAAATGATGGAAATGAATTCTTAATTGGAATTACTGAGTTAAGTGATGAAGAAGCACGTCGCGTGATTCATGAAGGTGAGTACGCGAAAAAACGTCTAGTTGAAGCAAACTTACGTTTAGTTGTAAGTATTGCAAAACGTCATGTGGGACGTGGAATGTTATTCTTAGACTTAATCCAAGAAGGAAACATGGGATTAATTAAAGCCGTTGAAAAGTTTGACTACCGTAAAGGATTCAAATTCTCAACATATGCAACATGGTGGATTCGTCAAGCTATCACTCGTGCGATTGCTGACCAAGCACGTACAATTCGTATCCCAGTTCACATGGTTGAAACAATTAATAAATTAGTTCGTATTCAACGTCAATTAGTTCAAGAATTAGGGCGTGAACCATTACCAGAAGAAATCTCAGAAAAAATGGGAATTTCACCTGAGAAAGTTCGTGAAATCTTAAAAATCTCTCAAGAACCCGTTTCATTAGAATCACCAGTAGGTGAAGAAGATGATTCACACTTAGGAGATTTCATTCCAGATGCGGATGCATTATCACCATCTGAGTTTGCTTCTAACGAAATGCTTAAAAAAGAATTAGATGATGTCTTAGAAACGTTAACCGATCGTGAAGAGCGCGTGTTACGTTTACGCTTTGGACTTGAAGATGGACGCACACGTACACTTGAAGAAGTCGGAAAAGAATTCGGTGTAACTCGTGAACGTATTCGTCAGATTGAAGCAAAAGCATTACGAAAACTACGCCATCCTTCTCGTAGCCGTCGCTTAAAAGACTTCATGGAAGAATAGGATTCGATAGTATGAATTACGATTTATCGTTACGTTTACAAACATGTTTAAATTCTCTAGCACCACTACAAACTGTAGCGGATGTTGGAACAGACCATGCATACCTACCTTGTGTAGGTATTTTAAATGGTCAATTAAAAAAAGCAATTGCGGCTGATATCGGGGTAGGTCCTTTAGAAGCAGCAAAAACAACAATTGCTCGATACAACTTAAATGAGAAAATTGAAACACGCTTAGGTCCGGGCTTAACGGTTTTAAATCCTTCTGAAGTTGAAGGTGTTGTGATTGCTGGAATGGGTGGGAAATTAATTGTCTCTATTTTAGAAGACAATATCTCATTGTCTCAATCATTTCAACGTTTAGTCTTACAACCTAATATTGATGCTAACTTATTGCGTGCTTGGCTAGCAGCACATCAATTTGAAATCATTGATGAAAAAATCGTTTTAGATGAAGGAAAGTTCTATGAGATTATTGTTGCTAAACCAGTTGAGGAATTAGTCCCTTATAGCGAGTTAGATATTGAATTTGGGCCAATTTTACGCTTAAACAAAGAACATGACGTTTTCCATGCAAAATGGAGTAAAGAATTTGCTAAAAATGAATCCATCATTCATCAATTACCAGTGAATCATCCACGTTTGGAGAGTTTAAAACAACGCCAAGCATTATTAAAAGAGGTGTTATAAATGAGTCTTAGTATTTCAGATGTCATTAAACAATTGGAAGTCTTATTTCCAAAACATTTAGCTTACGATAAAGATCCTATTGGATTACATATCGGAAATGTGAATCGCCCATTAACTAAAGTTTTAGTGACACTCGATGTAACTAAGGCGGTCGTTGAAGAAGCGATTGAACGTGGAGCCAATTTAATCGTGGCGCATCATCCATTTATTTATCGTCCATTAGCTTCAATTAATACGAATACTCCAAAAGGGAAAATCGTAGAGCTTTGCATCAAGCACGATATTTGTGTGTATTCTATGCACACCAACTTTGATATCGCAAAAAATGGGATGAATGACTGTTTAGCTAATGCTCTAGGGTTAATGAACATTCAACCTTTAATTCCGACGAAACGTGAAGAATATTCAAAAATTGCGATTTATGTTCCTAGCACACATGTTGAAGATGTTCGTCAGGTTATGGGAGATGCAGGCATTGGACAGATTGGTGCTTATTCACACTGCACATTTACGACTTCAGGAACTGGTTCATTTCAACCATTAGCGGGTAGTCAACCGTTTATCGGACAAACTGGTGAAATTGAATACGTGGATGAAGTGAAGATTGAAGGGGTACTTCCAACTTCTTTAGTAAGTTGTGTGATTGCTAAAATTAAAACGGTACATCCTTACGAAGAAATGGCATATGATGTGTATGCCTTAAATGTGACGATGCCTGATGCTGAGTATGGTCTTGGACGTATTGGGCAAGTTGAAAATCCAGTTGAAGCTTCTGAGTATATTCAACACGTTAAACAGGCTTTAAATGTTTCACATGCCCGCTTCGTTGGTAAGCTGAATAAAAAAATTAAAACAGTTGCGATTATTGGTGGAAGTGGAAGTAGCTATATTGGACCTGTTAAGGCTAAGAAAGCTGATTTATTTATTACAGGTGATGTAGGATTCCATGATGCCCAAGATGCTCAAGAGATGGGATTAAACATTTTAGATGTGGGACACCATGCAGAGTGTATTATGAAGCAACATGTTGCAAGTTTATTAAATGAATTAATGGGCGATATTGCACTGGCCTCTGAGTTAAGTACGGAACCGTTTAAATTCGTTTAATGAATTGAAAATTTTACTAAATATCATAAAATATTGTACATTTTTCATTTGAATGTATATAATAGAGATAAGAAAAAATAAAAAAACGTTGATTAAGGCGTAGTAATGAGGAACTTGCTATTAAGGGAGAGGGTGTCTAAGACTGGAAGCACTCTTATAGTTAAACTCATGAATTCACCTTGTGAGTGATGCTAATCACATCCGGTTGCGGCCGTTATCCGTTTTAAGAGGTTAAGAATTTATCTTAGCAATAAAGGTGGTACCGCGTGTGAAACGTCCTTTTTTAAGGACGTTTTTTTATTTTTTAAAAAACAGTTTGGAGGAATTAAGATGCTAGATCGATTAAAACAATTACAAGTCGAAGCTTTATCAGAAGTAGCAAATACAACTGATTTAAAAGAATTAAATGATCTTCGCGTAAAATACCTAGGAAAAAAAGGTCCAATTCAAGAAGTGATGAAAAACATGAAAGATATGGCGCCAGAAGAACGTAAAAGTGCTGGGCAAGTATCAAACGAAGTTAAATCTGTAATTTCACAAGCAATTGAAACTAAAAAAGCTGAGTTAGAAGCTTTAGCCATTCAACAACAGTTAGCAAATGAAACAATTGATGTGACATTACCAGGACGTACAAACTATATTGGTGTTGTTCATCCATTACAAGCCGTGACGAACGAATTAGAAGCTTTATTTATCTCAATGGGATACACAGTTGAAGAAGGTCCAGAAGTAGAGTGGGATCATTATAACTTTGAATTATTAAACTTACCTAAAGGACATCCAGCTCGTGATATGCAAGATTCATTCTATATTACTGAAGAGTCTTTATTACGCACACATACGTCACCTGTACAAGCACGTGTTTTAGAAGCAGCTAAAGGTCAAGGACCAATCAAAATTATCTGCCCTGGTAAAGTATATCGTCGTGACGATGATGATGCGACTCACTCACATCAATTTACTCAAATTGAAGGATTAGTTATTGATACAGATATTACAATGGCTGACTTAAAAGGAACATTATTAGAATTAGCTCGTAAAATGTTTGGTGAAGATCGTGAAATCCGTTTACGTCCATCATTCTTCCCATTTACTGAACCATCAGTAGAGGTTGACGTAACATGCTCAAAATGTTCAGGATGTGGATGTAACATCTGTAAAGGAACAGGATGGATTGAAATTTTAGGAGCAGGGATGGTGCATCCAAACGTCTTAGAAATGTCAGGATTTGATTCTAAGAAATATCAAGGATTTGCATTCGGTATCGGAGCAGAGCGTATCGCCATGCTTAAATACGGAATTGAAGATATCCGTAACTTCTATACAAATGATTTAAGATTTATTAATCAGTTTAAATAAGATTGAATGGAGGCCATATAGATGTTAGTTTCAGTGAATTGGTTAAGTCAATATATTGATTTAAGCGATATTGATCCAAAAGATTTAGCAGAAAAAATTACAAGAACAGGGATTGAAGTAGAATCGGTTAATGTATTAGCAGATGCAACGAATGTTGTAATTGGTTATGTTGAAGAACGTGTACAACATCCAAATGCGGATAAATTATCAGTATGTCAAGTAAATGTTGGTGGAGAAGACGGTGTTGTTCAAATCGTATGTGGTGCGAAAAACGTAGCGGCTGGACAAAAAATCATCGTGGCTAAACCAGGAGCTGTTTTACCAGGAAACTTTAAAATTAAAAAATCAAAACTACGCGGTGAAGAATCTAACGGAATGTGTTGTTCATTAAAAGAGTTAGGGATTGAGCAAAAGTTAGTTCCTCAAGCTTATGCAGATGGAATCTTCATTTGTGCAGATGATGCTCCAGTTGGAATGGACGCATTAGAATATTTAAAATTCCATGATACAGTGATTGAGCTTGGATTAACGCCAAACCGTATGGATTGTTTATCAATGTATGGCGTTGCTTACGAAGTAGCTGCTATTTTATCACGTGACGTTAAATTTGATGAAGTAACAGTGGAAGAAGTAGCAGAAGCTGCTAAAGACTTAATCAAAGTTAGCTCAAAAACTGAGAAAGCACCAATGTACTTATCACGCGTTGTGAAAAACGTTGAAATCAAAGAATCTCCACAATGGTTACAAGCTCGTTTAATCGCAGCTGGAATGCGCCCGAAAAATAACGTAGTTGACATCACGAACTATGTCATGTTAGAGATGGGACAACCATTACATGCTTTTGATTACGATACAATCGCTTCTAAAGAAATTGTTGTTCGTGAAGCCATTGCTGGTGAAACAATGAAAACATTGGATGGGCAAGATCGTGAATTAGCAGAAGGAGATATTATCATTACGGATGGTCAAACACCAATTGCCATTGCTGGTGTGATGGGAGGAGCAGCGACTGAGGTTACAGATAATACAACAAACGTGTTATTAGAATCAGCATTATTCGATCGTTTATCAGTTCGTAAAACATCAACTCGTTTAGGATTACGTTCTGAATCATCAGCTCGTTTTGAAAAAGGAATTGATGCAAAACGTACAGAGTTAGCAATTAACCGTGCAGCACAGTTATTAGCTGAGTTAGCTAATGGGCAAGTATGTGCTGGAATCGTTGCTCATGATGAGTTAACAGTTGAACCAGTAAGTATTGAAATTACAGCAGCTAAAATCAACTCAGTACTCGGAACAAACATGAGCAATGAAGAGGTAGCAAATGTTTGGACACGATTAAACTTTACTTATGATTTAAATGGTAATGTATTTACGGTACACGTTCCATCTCGTCGATTAGATATTACAATTGTTGAGGATTTAATTGAAGAAGCGGGACGTATTTATGGGTACGATAATATTCCAACAACGTTACCTTCAACAGATATTAAAGGTGGATATAAACCAATCCAATTAATGCGCAATAAAGCACACCAAACATTAATGGCTTGCGGATTAACACAAGTCATTACTTATTCATTAACAAGTGCTGAAAAAGCAGAGCAATTCTTATCGATCCCAGCTAACAAGAAAGAATTAGTTAAATTAGCGATGCCGATGAGTGAAGATCGCTCACACTTACGTCAATCAACCATTCCTCAATTATTAGAAGTAGTGCGTTATAATAATGCACGTACAATGGATACGGTAGCTATTTATGAAATTGGAAAAGTTTACGGTCAAGCTAATGGAGAATATACAGAAGAAACGAAAATTTCAGGGGCTGTGACAGGACAAATCATTACAAATAAATGGCAAGCAAAAGTTGAAAAAGTAGACTTCTATGTGGCGAAAGGTTATGTTGATGCAGTCTTAACTGAAATGGGTCACTTAAATGTCACTTATCGTCCAGTCGTAGCTGATGAATATAAAGAGTTCCATCCAGGACGTACGGCTATGGTTTATGTAAATGATATCTTAGTAGGGGTAGTTGGACAAGTTCATCCTGAATTACAACGTGAATTAGACTTACATGAAACATATGTATTTGAATTATCATTAGATGTGTTATTCGGATTAGAAACTTCAAAACCTGCTTATGCAATGGTACCTAAACATCCGGGTATGACACGTGATATTGCGTTAGTCGTTGATCGTGAAGTATTAGCAGATGACTTAGTTCAAACCATCAAAAAAGCAGCTAATAAATTATTACAAACGGTTGAAGTCTTTGATATTTACGAAGGTAAAGGTGTTGAAGAAGGTAAAAAATCAGTGGCAATTTCACTTTACTATTTAGATCGTGAAAAAACATTAACAGATGAAGATTTACAACCAACACACCAAAAAGTATTAAATGCTTTAACTAAAGAGCATGACGCTGTTTTACGTGGATAGTGAGAAAAGGGGAGCAAGTTTTTATCTTGTTCCCTTTTTTGCCGCTCAATAATGAAACTAACTTTAAAAGAATCAATTATTAGCTATAATAGAAATAGACTATAGCATGAGGTGATCAAATGAAAAATGAAAATTTAAATCAGTTAAGAAATCGAATTGATGAGATTAATTTACAACTTTTACAATTATTAAATGAACGTACAGAATTAGTAGAAGCAGTGGGTCGTGAAAAAGATAAACAGGGATTAAAAAAATATGATCCCATTCGTGAACAACAAATCATTGAACAATTAAAAGAAAAAAATCAAGGACCTATGAGTGATGAAATGATGGTCCACATTTTTAAAGAAATTTTCAAAGTAAGTGTGAAATTACAAGAAGAAAAGAGCCATAAAAAAGGATTATTAGTATCGCGTAAAAATAAATCGGAAGATACAGTTATCGAAGTTAATGGAGATTCTATTGGGGAAGGAGAAGCAACCTTTGTTTTTGGACCATGCAGTGTTGAATCACAAGAGCAAATGGAACGTGTCGCAGCTAATCTAGCTGCCAAAGGTTTAAAATATATTCGAGGAGGCGCATTTAAGCCGCGAACATCTCCTTATGACTTCCAAGGTCTTGGAATTGAAGGCTTAAAAATCATGTCTGAGGTGGCGAAAAAATATGATTTACGCGTGATCAGTGAAATCATGGATGCAAGTGATTTAGAAGCAGCTTTACCTTATTTAGATGTTGTGCAAATTGGTGCTCGTAATATGCAAAACTTTTCATTATTAAAAGCAGTTGGACATATTAATAAACCTGTTTTATTAAAACGTGGATTAAGTGCAACGATTGAAGAATTTGTAAATGCTGCTGAATATATTACGATGCATGGAAATCCAAATGTTATGTTATGTGAACGTGGAATTCGTACATATGAAAAAGCAACGCGTAATACACTTGATATTTCAGCGGTCCCAATTTTAAAACGTGAGACGCATTTACCAGTTTTTGTTGACATTACTCACTCAACGGGACGTAAAGACATCTTACTTCCAATTGCAAAAGCCGCTTTAGCTGTTGGTGCAGATGGAATTATGGCTGAAGTTCATCCAAATCCGACTGTGGCATTATCAGATGCGAATCAACAAATGAGCTTGGAAGAATTTGATGTTTTTTTCAAAAATTTATTAAGCTAGAATAAGTTAAAGTTTTCCTGCCTATAATAAAAATAATCATAAAAAAGCAAGCGATTTTAAAATGAAAATTTTCATTAAATTGTTGATTAATCAAATCTTTTTCGATAAAATGAATGTAGTATCGAAGATTATGACGATGTTAATGCTTACAAGGTCGTACTTTGTAGGTTAGAATGATAGATAGGTACAGGAAAATTTTAATGTATTAGGAGTTGATGTTATGTCTAAAGTAACAATTTATGATGTAGCACGTGTTGCTGATGTGTCATTAGCGACAGTGTCACGCGTTTTAAATAACCCTGAAAAGGTAAAGCCGAAAACTCGTGAGCGTGTTTTAGCAGCAATTAATGAATTAGGATATCGTCCGAATGCGATTGCTCGTGGTTTAGCAAGTCGTCGTTCAACAAACGTTGGATTAATTGTTCCAACATGCTCACGTGCTTCTGTATCAGAAATGATCGATGGAGTAGCAGATATCGCTGATAAATACCGTTACTCAGTCTTCTTAAACGTGACACATAATGAAAATGATATTGCTACAAATGTATGGCAAAACATGATTGCTTCTCAAGTCGATGGTGTTTTAATGATGGCAGATAAACTGAGTGACGATGAAATCGAGCGCTTAGCGAACGATACCGTGCCAACAGTTTTATTATCAGTTAAAGATTTAGATGGACGTTTACCAGCCGTTTTAATTGATTACGAATTAGCCGCTTATGAAGCTACTAAAAAATTAATTGAAAATGGAAATAAAGATATCGCCTTTATTACATCAAGCTCATATTATGCAATGAACGAGTTAAAAGAACAAGGATATCGTCGTGCATTAGCAGAAGCAGGGTTAGAACCACGCATTTTAGGACTATATAATAAATTTGAAAACTCATTAGAAGCATTTAAAGAATTCTTCGCTAATAATGCGGCTCCTGATGCAGCATTAGCTGTACGTGATTCAGTGGCTGTCATGTTCATGAATGCAGCGATTGAGCATGGAATTAGTGTTCCAAATGATTTAGAAATCATCGGATTCCAAAATACAAAATATGCGATTATGTCACGTCCACAATTAAGTACAATCAACATTCCAACGTACGATATTGGTGCTGTTGCGATGCGTTTATTAACGAAATTAATGAAAGAAGAGGAAGTAACTGAAACTCAAATCACGTTACCTCACTCATTTGTTTGGCGTAGTACAACAAAATAAGGTTGACATAAACATACACAATTTGTTATAATCCAAGCATTAATACTAGTGCAATGATAAGAATTTAGTAGTGATTATTAAGAGCAGTCACAGAGACTTAGTGGTAGGTGAGAACTAAGGCAGTAATAATCACGAATTACACTCTTGGAGCATGTTCATATGAACCGGTCTTTACCGTTATCAAATTGAGTGGTTGAATCATAGATTTAACAAGTTGGGTGGTACCGCGAACTTTCGTCCCTTCATTTTATCTTTTTTAGATAGAATGAAGGGTTTTTTAGTTGCGCTAGTAATCTTGGATTACTTTAGCGTAAACTTATCCTGAACGCTAGAATATCTAACGTAGTTTAGATATTCTCATGAAGGGTTGTTAGTTCCATTTCTAGCTTTAGTAGATTATTTAATCTATCTTCCCTTGATGGACAGTGTTATCCATAGTCTATAGGCGAGGCAGAGTCGATCCCTACTAAAGGAAAAGACTTGTATTAGAGGGATGTTTGTTTAGAAAATCTTATCTATATAAGTCCAGATAAATTTTCTTCAGAGAAAATTTTTAACTGGACTATAGGCTGCCTTGATAGATAAAACATATCAGTATTTTTTATTTGCTACTCAAGATGTAGAATACTTATCTGTTTATATATAGATCATAGTTTTGCTCATTTATTAAAGAGAAAGATAGTCTGAACTAACAGAGGGTTATTAATTCAACTTGTATAACTTTTGATTAATCAACTCATTTGATAAGGTGAATTTGGTTTTGAATTAAGACGATAGAGGATAATAAAATTATCCTACAAAAGATTAAATGAGGTGAAAATAATGAAAAACGAATTCTTAAAAGAATTAGAGTGGCGTGGATTAATTAATGACTGCACGGATTTAGAAGCGTTAGATGCATTAATGGAAGAAGGTAAAATTACATTATACTGTGGATTTGATCCAACAGCAGATAGTTTACATATTGGTTCTTTATTACCAATTTTAACGTTAAAACGATTCCAAATGGCTGGTCATAAACCATTACCATTAGTAGGTGGAGCAACAGGATTAATCGGTGACCCAACAGGTCGTTCAGCTGAGCGTCAAGAAAATAGTCATGAGACAGTGATCAAATGGTCTGAAAGTATTAAGCGCCAGTTATCACAATTCATGGAATTTGGAGATCAACCAAATGCTGCTGAGTTAGTTAATAACTATGATTGGACTTCAAACTTAAGCATGATTGAATTCTTACGCGATTTCGGTAAGTTTTTCAACATTAACTATATCTTAGCGAAAGATACAGTATGCTCTCGTTTAGAGCATGGGATGACATTTACTGAATTCTCTTATACTATCCTACAAGGAATGGACTTCAAACATTTATTTGAAACGAAAAACTGTGTGTTACAAATTGGTGGATCAGATCAATGGGGTAACATTACATCAGGATTAGAGTTAATTCGTAAAACAATGGGGCATGAAGCAAAAGCTGTTGGATTAACAATGCCATTAGTAACAAAAGCAGATGGAACAAAATTTGGTAAAACTGCAGGTGGAGCAGTATGGTTAGATCGCAATAAAACGACACCTTACGAAATGTACCAATTCTTAATTAATACAGCAGATGAAGATGTTATTAAGTTCTTAAAATACTTCACATTCTTATCACAAGAAGAAATTGCTACAATCGAGGAAGCTTTCAAAGCTGCACCACATGAGCGTTTAGCACAAAAAACATTAGCGAAAGAAGTCGTAACAATCGTGCATGGTCAAGAGGCATACGAGCAAGCGTTAAAAATCACTCAAGCATTATTCAGTGGAAACTTATCTGAGTTAACAGCTGAAGAAATTGAGGTTGGATTCAAAGATGTACCATCAGTTGAATTAGCTGAAAATCTTAACTTAGTGGATGCACTTGTATTTACGAAAGCAGCTAGCTCAAAACGTGAATCACGTGAGTTCATCAATAATAACTCAATCTCGATTAACGGAGAAAAAGTGAACGATTTAGAATTTACAGTTTCAAAAGAAAATGCAATCGGTGGTAAATTCACTGTTATCCGTCGTGGTAAGAAAAAATATTTCTTAATCAAACATGTTTAATAAAGTAAAAAGGAAGATCTATGATCTTCCTTTTAATTATGATTTATTTGGCTAAAATGGACCTAAAGAGTAAAATTGAGTATAGCTATCTTTTCAGTAGACTTGATAATAACTCAACGTATTCTTCAAATGCTTTCCGACCAGTTAAGGTTAGTGTATAGGTAGATTTGGGTTTACGCTGAATGAAATGTTTCTCACTCAAAATATAACCTTCTTTTTCTAATTTTGATAAATGAGTACTCAAATTGCCATCTGTTGCTTCTGTGAGTTCTTTTAGCTGTTTAAAATCCTTACTTCCATCAATCAGCGAGGTGATAATGGCCAATCGTATCTTTGATTGAAAAAGATTAGGAATATCATTGATTTTCATATGCGTGTTGCTCCATGCGATACATATTTTTGAAATAAGTCCCCATGACTAAAAGATTGATAATTAGAAGAATCTCATCAGCCGAACTAATGATATGATGTATGATGGTGTCTAGTAGATTCATTTCTAATAACTCATTAATGATAATTGGAGAACTAGGTAATACCCAAATAACTGCACCATAAGCGATTAAGTTTACGAAAAATCCGATTAAAAATCCTTTTTTATTCGTAATCAAGTTCATAATAAGATAAATAAAAAGTAGGACAAGAGATATTAAAAACGGATTCATATAATCAAATCCAAGCTTAATATCATTAATAATATTAAAATCATCAACTTCTAGATTTGAAGAGGATGATATATAAGTTTGTATAAAATAAGAAAAGCGAATTTGGATAAGTGTAGCTCCAAAGAAGATAATCATAAAGCCATACATCCAAATATGAAGTAGTTTATGAGCAAAACGGTTAGATTTTGGGAGTATTTTAAACTTTATAATAATAAATAAAGGAATGAGTAAAAAGGGGAAAAATAAATTAAAGTATCCTTGAGCCATTAATAAATGAATTCTTATATCGTTAGACATAGGGAAATAAATAATTGACAGAGATAAAATGATAGGAATAAGATAAATAGTTAATACTCCATAAAAGAAAAGATAAAGTTTGTTTACTCGATACGTCGTCTCATTAAGTACTTGCTTAATTTGATTTAAATCCTTTAAAGCTTCTGCTGAATTTAAGACTGATGTCGTCATAATAATTCTTCCTTTCGAATCTGATATCAAAGTACAACAGATAAAAAGAAAGTCTCAGGATGAATAAAGTACTTTGTAAAACAAAGTATAAACTATATTTTTCCATTTATCAATAGATGAAGAGAGATTTAATTTCGACAAAAAATAAAAAAAGACGCCGGGACGTCTTTTCTTGATTAGAGTAAGATCCAAATTAAGATAATGGCAATGATTATTTGAGCAATCCCGATGGCTAAACAGTAAACACCACTCTTTAATCCAGCTTTCATTAAATCTTTAAATTTAACGCTCATTCCGATTCCGGCTAAAGCGAAGATTTCGAGGTAGTTACTGATTTGTTTAAAGCCAAGAGATATATTTTCGCTAATAAATCCAATACTGAATAGGAAGCACATTAAGAAGAATCCTTTAACATACCAAGGGATTTTTATTTTAGCATTTGGTTTTTTATGATGTAACTCGGCGTCATGATTTTCTTCATCTTTTTTTAGTTTAGCGAACCCTAAAATAACGAATACTAGGAAAATAATTCGAACAATTTTAAAAATCGTTGCGTACTTTAAGACATCATGGTTAACCATTGAGGCACTTCCGACGACTTGTCCTACTGATTGTAATGTTCCACCGATTAAAGCGGATGATAACATCGTTTCATTTTCATATAGTAGATTTGTCAAAAATGGTAAAATCATCATTAAGATGGTACCTGTTAAGTTAACTAAGGTAATTGTAATTGATTTCTCCACATCATTTGCTTTGATGACTGGAGCTGTTGCACCGATAGCTGAAGAACCACATACAGCGTTTCCTGAGGCCATTAATAAGCGGAAATTTTCTGAAAATCCAAGCTGCTTACCGACGAATAAACAAAATGCAATCGTTAATGCCATTTGTAAAATGATAAAGCTAACACCAGAAACCCCTAACTCTAAAATGACTGTATAGCTTAAGGTTCCACCAAGTAGAACAATTGAGTAAGATAATAAATTTGATTCTGAAAAACGTATACCTTTATGAAGTTTTTTATGCGTTAAAACAGTATTTCCTAATAATAACCCAAGTAAAATAGCAATAGTTGCTCCTCCGAGTGTTGGAACTAATGTTCCAAGATATTTAGCTACTAAGCCGATGAGAATACAAACGATAAGACCTGGGAAGATATCTTTAAAATTTGTAAGTTTTTGTTGGATAAAGTCTTGAGTTTTCATTGGTTTAATACTCCTTCTCTTAAAATCTACGCTATAAGTATATAATAGTTTTTGATATAATTAAAATTAATTATTATAATAGTTATAATAAGATAAAATTATAGTAGAGGTGTTTCTAATGATAGATGAGTTAAAGTCATTTATTCAAGTTGTAGATGAACAAAATTTTACGAAAGCTGCTCAGAAATTGAATTTGTCACAGCCTGCAGTTAGTATGCACATTTCTGGACTTGAAAAACAATTAGATACCATATTAATTTTGCGTTCAAATAAACAAAAGAATTTTTTATTAACACCAGATGGAGAATTACTTTATAAGCGTGCTAAAAAGATTGTGCATCAATATGAGGAAATGATGAACGAGATCAAGAGTCAAAAAACAGAAGTTCAAGGAACATTGAAAATTGGAGCTAGTTTAACAATAGGAGAGTATTTATTACCTAAAATCTTGCTACAATTATCCAAGTTATATCCAAACTTAATGTTTGAGGTTATTATTGAAAATAGTCATACGATAATGGAGAAAATCAATCAACTTGAGTTAGAAATTGGATTAATTGAGGATGATGAAGTACATTTAACTCTTAATCGTCAGCCGTTTTATTGTGATACGTTACAGATTGCTTATAGTGATAAATTAACATTACCTAAGTCACCAGCACAGTATCACACGTTCTTTTCTTCGCAAGCCTGGTTTATTCGAGAGGAGGGCTCTGGAACGCGAGCAATCACTGATTTCTTCTTAGAGAAATTAAGGATTATACCCAAACATAAAGTGATACTTGGAAGCAATTATTTAATTAAAGAAACACTAAGACACCAACACGGAATGACTTTTGCTTCTACCTTAATGAAACATCAAGATTTTAAAGGAATTAGTTATTTAGAAGAAGAGGCTTATACATTATCGCGTTTATTTTACTATGTGACTAAAGAGGGAGTCGTTTTAAGTAAAAGAGTACAGTGTATGATTAGTTTATTAAATGAATTAGATGAGACAATGAGATCTTAAAACGGTGCTGTATTTTAAGAAATTGTTAATAATGATAAAGACTAAAAAAAGGACAATGCTGAAGTTGCCCTTTTTAACTTATAAAAGTTATGATAATATATTGAATTTCTATATCTAATACTATTAACCCATCAAATATTGTAGAGCTTTTGTAGATCTAAGAGAGTTCTTTAGAATAATCAGATCTCTATGAGTCAGTCATATCTCTAAAGTTAAATCTGGTTTGAGAAGTGTAAAAAGTCCTATTAAAATCATTAATATCCTTATTATAAATACTTAGATTATAAACGTACTTAGCTCTTACTTATTATCTGATAATACGTTTAACTGATATAAGAATTATACTTCTATATCCCAGTTTTTACATAATAGATTCTATTCATATTAATTGATGGTAATTTAATAGATGAGAAAATTGATTTTATAATTTATTAAAATAATTGAAGTAGCTAAAAGTTTAAGTAATAGTAGTCATGACTAAAAGTAGGGGATAATGTTATGGGGAGCAGGGAGGTTTGGAGAAATAAAAAAAGACTTCGGAAAATCCGAAGTCTTTTTAGTGCCATTAAAGATTAACGGCTGTAGAACTCTACGATTAAGTTTTCGTGGATGTCAGCGAATACTTCAGAACGTTCTGGTAAACGTACGAATGTTCCTGTCATTGTAGCTTCGTCGAATGATACGAAGTCTGGACGGTGTACAGTTCCTTCTAAAGCAGCTTTGATGATAGCTAAGTTAGCTGATTTTTCACGAACGCTGATAGTTTGTCCTGGTTTTACTGAGTAAGATGGGATATCAACGCGTTGTCCATCTACTAAGATGTGACCGTGGTTAACTAACTGACGAGCTTGACGACGAGTGTTAGCTAATCCTAAACGGTATACTAAGTTATCAAGACGAGATTCTAATAAGTATAAGAAGTTCTCACCGTGTTTACCTTGTAATTTACCAGCACGATCGTATGTACGACGGAATTGACGCTCAGTCATTCCGTATGCATGACGTAATTTTTGTTTCTCTTGTAATTGTAATCCGTATTCAGAGATTTTTTTACGAGCTTGTCCGTGTTGCCCAGGTGCATAAGGGCGTTTTTGTAATTCTTTTCCGTTTTCTAAGATAGAGTATCCTAAACGACGAGAAATTTTCCAGCTTGGTCCAGTATAACGAGCCATGCTATGACCTCCTTTTAATTTGTCAGAAATTTTGATTTTGCATATCAAAAAAGGAGAAAATTTATCAAATACTATAGGATAGATTAAAATCTCATATCCTCGCCTTTGCAGCCAAAAGGTTATACGATATGCCATCAATACCTTTAAGTGATATTGAGGTTTAATCTATACGTTATAGTCAGATAAAAAGCTGCCTTTAATATACGCACTCAAGTATAATATCAATATTCTACTTTATTGTCAACAAAAAATACGAGTTCTAAACATTTTCCAATAATTAAGCTTAAATTTAGTTAGTAGGAATGGTTTCCACAATGATTTGCACAAATTGTTCTAAATATTTTTGATCGATTTCATTAAATCGATTTAAGCGAGGACTATCGATATCTAATACTCCAATTAGTTCACCATCTTTTAAAATAGGAACTACAATTTCAGAGTTGGTTGCACCATCACAGGCAATATGTCCAGGAAATTCATGAACATTTTTAACGACAACTGTTTGCTTTGTTGTAGCTGCATAACCACAAACTCCTTTATGAAATGGAATACGGATGCAAGCAGGTAATCCTTGAAATGGTCCAAGTACAAGCTCTTCGCCTTTGTTTAAGTAAAATCCAACCCAGTTAATGTCCTCTAAAAATTGATTTAATAAAGCTGATGCATTAGATAAATTTGCAATCAAATCTGATTCCTCATAAGTCAATCCTTTTAATTGTAATAATACTGTTTCATAGTTTTCTTCTAATGTTCCTTGATAAACAGTTGGATGAAACATTTTCTCCCCCCTTGGTATGATATAAAATAGTTTGCACA
Organism: Turicibacter bilis; assembly: GCF_024499055.1. Taxonomy (NCBI): domain Bacteria; kingdom Bacillati; phylum Bacillota; class Erysipelotrichia; order Erysipelotrichales; family Turicibacteraceae; genus Turicibacter; species Turicibacter bilis. The sequence continues at coordinate 2,717,225 of NZ_CP071249.1, forward strand.
CATTATAGCAAAAATAAATAGAAAAACATAGAAACAATAGGATTTTTTATCAAATTATGATATCATTAAAAGACAGTAAACAGTTTAAGAAAGCGTGATGGGAGGATACTATGACAGATTTTAAATTACTAATTTTAATAGTGATGATCGTCGTCTTAGCAATCGTATTAATTTACTCAGTTATTATCGTATCAAAAAAGAAACAATACTATGCTAAAATTGATGAACTTGATTATTTAAAACATGAGATTTCTAATCAGACGGTCCCGTTTGAATTAGCCAAGCTACGTAGCACAAAAAAGAGTGAGCGTATTGTTAAGTTAGTTCAACAATGGGAACGACGTTGGGGAAAATTAGAATCCGACTTTATTACCGTCACGGAGCAGATTATTTATACGGAAGAGCTTGTTGCCAATAAAAGTTTCGTTGAAGCCGATGAGCATTTAGTAGAGTTAAAACAAACGCTTGAGTCGTTAAAAGAAGAAGTTGAACAATTAATTGAAGAAATTAAGTCGTTAAAGAAATCAGAAGAACGTAGTCGTTCAAATGTCGTTGGATTAAAAGAAACGTTTGAACAATTAAAACGTCGTTATGAAAAAGAAGAAGAGAACTATATTGAGTTTAAAGAAGAGATGAAGACCTTATTTAAAGATGTTGAAGTCTTTTTCTTAAAATTTAATGAGTGTATGGAAGAATGTAATTACGATTTAGCTGATGAAACGATTGAACTGATTAAGTCACATATTGAAATTATTGTTCATATGTTTGAACGCACTCCAATGTATAAAGATACAATTACACAAGAAATCAAGCCTTTATTACGTGAAGTTTTAAAGAGCTATGAATCGATTATGAAATCAGGGGTCTATTTAAAGCATCTTCAAATTGAAGAAACGATTGCAGTGTATCATGAGCAATTAGATGAGATTCCAAATTGGATCAAACGTTTTGATTTTGTTAAGATTGAAGGAATGCTGGTTGAGATTCATGATAATGCTAAACAAATGATTGAATTCATGAAGAAAGAATATGAACTTCAAGAGGTGTTAAAAGAGACGGTTGTTAAAACGAAATCGCTTATGCAAGAGCTACAAGAGCATAGCGAGCAACTTCAAGAGCGTTATGAAAATATTAAAGGAAATTATCGCATGCCTGAGGAAGAGGAGAGTCAGTTCGTCTTTTTATTAAATGAAATTCAAATTGTAAGTAATGAATTATTCTATTTAGTCGGAAAAGTCGATGAACATCAAAGTGCAAATTCTGTGTTATTACGTGAGTTATCATCGCTTAACCAACAATTAGATGAGATTAAAGAACAATTAGCTGTATTTGATGGTGAAATTGAAAGCTTATATGCTGGAGAAAAAGAATGTCGCCAGCGTGCACTTCATTTATTGAAAACATTCAATCATCTTAAAGGAATGTATCATCAAGTTAACTTCCCGGTTAAGAATGAGGAAACTGAAGAGATGATTAAACGTGCAAACTTCGCCATTCAATTATTATTTGAAACGATTGGACGATTACCTATTAATATTGCAGAGATTGATAAACAGCTTGCTCTAGCACAAGAGTCGATTCAAGAATTATCTAATCGAGTGGAGATTGAGGTTCAACAATCTAAATTAGCCGAACGTTTAATGGTATATGGTCATCGTTATATTGGACGAGAAGGAATGTATGTTGTCGATTTAACGATTGCTGAGGATCAATTCCGTCAAGGAAATTATGAAACAGTGATTGAAAAAATGCGTGAATTATTAAAAGAGATTGAAGGTTCACGTTTTGATTTAACTTATGATCAATTTAAGCAACAATTAGATTGCTATCTATTATAATAGAGGAAACTGTCTATAAGGACGTCGTGAGTTATAGACAGTTTTTATTTTGAGTAAACAAATGCAAAAAATAAGGCTGTGATATAAAAGAATGTTGATATTTAATAAAAATCATGATTTCTTTCCCTAACTCATTGATTAAGTATGATGAGATCAATGTTTTTACTCATCAACACTTATCTAAAACAGAGCCAAAAAAAGTTTTATGGTGCAGATAAATGAAGTGAAATAAAAATAAATGCATAATATAATAATAAGAACATCTAGATGATTTGCTATTAAAAGTGAATTTTTTCTAGCAAATTCATGATGAAATTCATACTTTATAGTGTAAGCAAATCATAGAACGACCATTTTCTACGTCATAAACTCAGAAAATAGTTGCAATTTGAGATTATAGCTTTAATGTGATATAATGTCGAAACGATAAAGTAACAAGGTTCATATTCAATGAATTCGTCTGCCTCTTATCTGAGCAGAGTTCGTAAGAGTTAAAAGTTTAAAATGGGTCTGAGATGTTTATGTCGGAAGGAGAATCAAAATGATTTATTTAGACAATAGTGCGACGACTCCTGTTGATCCAGAAGTTTTAAATGCTTTCGTGAAAGTTAATGAAAATTTTTGGGGTAATCCAAGTTCGTTACATGCATTTGGTGCTCGTGCTGAACAATTACTAATTCAGTCAGAAAAGCAAGTCTTATCCCTATTAAATGCGAAACAACACAAAGTTATTTTTACATCAGGAGCAACTGAGAGTAATAACTTGGCTATTCGTGGGTTGTGTCATGCTTACAAAAATCGTGGACGTCACATTATTACAACCCCTGTTGAGCATGCCTCAGTTCATGAAACAATTGAGGAACTAGAAGCGGAAGGGTTCCGTGTTACATATATTGACGTCAAAGGTAGCAATGCTGATATTGTAAAGCAAATTCAAGAAGCCATTTGTGAAGATACAATTTTAATTTCATGCATGCATGTGAACAATGAAATGGGAATGGTATTTCCAATCTATGAAATTGGTCAATTATTAAAAAAATATCCAAAGGTAAAATTCCATGTTGATGCCGTTCAAAGCGTGGGTAAAATTCCTGTTGATATTGATAAAATGAATATTGATTTATTATCATTATCTGCTCATAAATTCCATGGATTAAAAGGAAGTGGAGCACTAATCGTGAATCAATATTTAAGTTTAACACCTGAAATTACAGGGGGACATCAAATGTATGGCCTTCGTTCAGGAACAATTAACGTAGCGGGTGCAGTTGCGCTTGCTAAGGCTTTACGCTTAGCAATAGAGCCACTGCAAACAAACTACCAACATGTTAAACAATTATTCGATCATACAATGAACGAATTAAGAAAAATTGATGGTGTAGTGGTAAATAGTAATCACGAACATCAAACGCCTTATATCATCAATTTTGCTGCCGCTCCGATTAAAGGTGAAACGTTAGTTCATGCGCTTGAGGAATATGATGTTTATATCTCAGCAAAATCAGCGTGCTCATCTAAATCAGCGACTGCATCACGTATCTTATTAGCATTAGGGATTAGTGATGAGGTTGCACAAGAGAGTGTACGTGTTAGTTTCTCTAATCTATCGACAATGGAGGAAGTAGATCGACTAATTAAAGCTTTAAAAATCGTTGTGGCACAACTAAAACACTAGTACTACAAATCGCAGCAGGTTATCGAGGAAGGAAATGATGAAATGATTTATGACCGTATTTTAGTCCGTTATGGTGAATTATCGATTAAAGGAAAAAATCGTAAGTATTTTAAAAATGCATTACACAAAATTATTCGCCGCAAGTTACGTGGGCTTGATCAGTTAAAATATGAAGTGACACGTGACCGTTTCTATATCATTTTAAATGGGACAGCGCCAGAATTAGTAACAGAGCAGCTAGATAAAGTTTTCGGATTACAATCTTATAGTTTAGCTGCTCGTTGTGAAAATGAAATTGATGCAATTAAAGCATTAGCTTTAGAGATTATTAATGAACAACCAAAAGTTCCAACTACATTTAAAGTAGAAACAAAACGTTCAGATAAACAATTCCCAATGCAATCAGGTGAAATTTCACGTGGAGTAGGGGCACATTTATTAATTAATACGGATCACTTAAGCGTGGATGTTCATAATCCGGATATGACGGTGTTTGTTGAAGTTCGTCGCGAAGGAACATTCATTATGGCTGATCACATTAAAGGTCTTGGTGGGTTCCCAGTTGGAATTAGTGGAAAAGGTTTATTAATGATTTCAGGTGGAATTGATAGTCCAGTTGCTGGATACCTAATGCAAAAACGTGGAGTTGAGATTGAAGCGATTCACTTTGCATCACCACCATATACATCAGTTCGTTCAAAACAAAAAGTGTTAGACTTAATGGAGAAAAATGCTCATTATGCACCGGTAGACTCAATTGATGTTCATGTAGTTCCATTCACGGAATTACAAACAGCCATTTATGAGAATATTCCTAGCAGCTATACAATGACAGTTATGCGTCGTATGATGTATCGTATCGCTGAAGGAATTGCTAAAAAACGTGAGATTTTAGTTTTAGCAAATGGTGAAAGTTTAGGGCAAGTTGCTTCTCAAACATTAGCAAGTATGTATGCAATTAATGCTGTAACGAATATGCCAATTATTCGTCCAGTTGCTACACTTGATAAAAATGAAATTATTGAAATTGCGAAACAAATCGATACATATGATATTTCAATTCGTCCATATGAAGATTGCTGTACGGTCTTTGTTCCAGAGCACCCAGCGACTAATCCATCGCTTGAAAAATGTATTGAATTTGAACAAAACTTTGATTTTGAATCATTAGTACAAAAATGTATTGATAATACAGAAATCATTACAGTTCATGCGGGTGAAATCATTGAGTTAGAAGATAATACTGCTTGTCCATTAAATGATTTATTCTAATTGATATAAATAAAAAGCTGAAAGAAGTAATATTCTTCCAGCTTTTTTTGTATTTAAGTTCATTTTATGAATCAAAAAAATATACCTCAATTAGAAAAAAATATTAATGATAAAACGATTAATTTGTACTGTTAAAGTTATTTTTTGTCGAACTATAATCTTTCTTGGGTGCGAATGTAGAAAGAAATAAAAATCTATATTTTTACATTTATAGTTAAATAAGGTAAAATATATAAGTGAAAAACGCTTTCTATCATAAAATTTACTATTTGTGAAATTATAAACGTTTTCAATCCGTTTTCATTAGACAAATAATTCACAATGTAATATAATAGCGTTGTAAGTAAGTGAATGAATTCACAATCTTGAGGAGGAGTCGGAATGACAAATAAAATTACAAATGTTGAGGAGTTAATGTCAACTCTTGAAACAATGCGCGCAGCTCAACGTGAGTTTGCCACATTTACACAAGAACAAGTTGATGAATTATTCTACAAAGCGGCAATGGCAATTAATAATTTACGTATTCCGTTAGCACAAATGGCAGTAGAAGAAACGGGAATGGGATTAGTTGAAGATAAAGTTATTAAAAATCATTACGCTTCAGAATATATCTATAATAAATATCGTAATGAAAAAACATGTGGGGTTTTATCTGAAGATTTATCGTTCGGAATTCAAAAAGTTGCTGAGCCAGTAGGGGTAATCGGAGCAGTAATTCCAACAACAAATCCAACATCTACAGCATGTTTTAAATGTTTAATGGCAATTAAAACTCGTAATGCAATTGTTATTTCAGCCCATCCACGTGCTAAAAATTGTACAAACTATACAGCCCAAGTGATTCGTGAAACAATTGAAGCAGCAGGAGCTCCAAAAGGATTAATTGCATGGATCGATGCACCAAGTATTGAATTAACAAATACAGTTATGCGTGAAGTCGATTTAATCTTAGCAACGGGTGGACCAGGAATGGTTAAAGCAGCATACTCTTCAGGAACACCAGCAATTGGAGTAGGGGCAGGTAATACACCAGTTATTTTCCATAAAACATGTAACATCCCAATGGCTGTTAACTCATTATTATTATCAAAAACATTTGACTACGGTGTCATCTGTGCATCAGAACAGTCAATCATTGTTGATGAGTCAATCTATGATGCAGTTAAGACTGAACTTACAAAGCGTGGAGCTTTATTATTAAATCCAGAGCAATTAGAGGCTGTTCGTAAGACAATCATTGTCAATGGCGCATTAAATGCTAAAATTGTTGGACAACCAGCATGGAAAATTGCTGAATTAGCAGGATTTGAAGTTCCTAAGGATACAAAAGTTTTAGTTGGTGAAGTGACTGATACTTCATTAGAGGAACCATTCGCTCATGAAAAATTATCAGTTGTCTTAGCAATGTACAAATCATCTAATCATGCGGAAGCAGTGGATATGGCTGAAACATTAGTTAACCATAGTGGTCTAGGGCATACTTCAGCTATTTATGCAGATGAGTTACGTGCTGAAGCTGATATTCAAGCGATGGCATCTCGTATGCGTACAACAACATTCTTAATTAATCAACCAACAGCACATGGAGGAATTGGAGATATCTTTAACTTTGCTTTAGCGCCATCATTAACTTTAGGTTGTGGTTCTTGGGGGAATAACTCAGTATCAGAAAATGTAGGACCAAAACATTTAATTAATATTAAAACGGTTGCTAAAAGGAGAGAGAATATGCTTTGGTTTAAAGTTCCATCAAAAGTTTATTATAAATTTGGATGCTTACCAGTTGCATTAGAAGACTTAAACTTCGATGGTAAAAAACGTGCATTTATTGTAACAGATAAAGTGTTATTTGATTTAGGATATACAAAACAAGTCACGGATGAGTTAGATCGTTACGGAATTCAATATACAATGTTCACAGATGTTCATCCAGATCCATTACTATCAGATGCTAAAAAAGGTGCTGAAGCAATGGCCAACTTCAAACCAGATGTCATCATCGCCTTAGGTGGAGGATCTGCTATGGATGCAGCAAAAATTATGTGGGTATTATATGAACACCCTGAAACTAACTTCCAAGATCTAGCAATGCGTTTCATGGACGTTCGTAAACGTATCTATCGCTTCCCTCAAATGGGTAAAAAAGCTAGCTTAGTATGTATTGCAACTTCAGCTGGTACAGGTTCAGAAGTCACTCCTTTCGCTGTAATCACAGATGATGAAACAGGAATTAAATATCCATTAGCTGACTACGAATTAACTCCAACAATGGCAATTGTTGACCCAGTCTTAATGTTATCCATGCCAAAAGGATTATGTGCTGCTTCAGGTATCGATGTATTAACTCATGCTTTAGAATCATTAGTAGCAACAGTAGCAACAGAATATACAATTCCATTATCATTAGAATCAGCTAAATTAGTCTTTGATTACTTACCAGAATCTTATCATGGTGGAGCAGAAGCAAAAGTAGCTAAAGAAAAAATGGCTAACGCTTCATGTATGGCAGGGATGGCCTTCTCTAATGCAATGCTTGGATTATGCCACTCAATGGCTCATAAATTAGGGGCTAAATTCCATATTCCTCATGGTATTGCAAATGCATTATTAATTAATGAAGTTATCAAATATAATGCAACAGATGCACCATTCAAACAAGGAACATTCCCTCAATATGAAACTCCTCAAGCAATCGAACGTTATGCTAAAGCTGCAGAGTATGTAGGATTAACAGGACGTACGAATGAAGAAAAGGTTCAAGCGTTATTAAATAAAATTGATGAATTAAAACGTGAAATCAATATTCCGATGAGTATTTCAGAATGTGGTGTATCAGAAGCTGACTTCTTAGCAGCAGTAGATGAATTAGCAGTTGAAGCATTCGATGATCAATGTACGCCTGCTAACCCACGTTACCCATTAATTGAAGATATCAAACAATTATACTTAAATGCATTCTACGGCGAAACAAAATAATTAATCACCAATCTACGCATACACTAATTTAAAACTCCAAACAGTGACCAAAGCACTCTGTCCTTTTTGACAGGGTGCTTTTTACTATTTTAAGATAAGATAGGATTACTGCATTCATCATTGAAAGGGGGTTAATCAAATCATGGCATAAAAATAGTTTTAATGATAGAAGAAGCAGTCTTATTGCTAGATAGCTAGCCTGTGTTCATGAAGTTTTAAGATTTTAACTTTGATGTGATTAGTATTAATGATTTATGAATTTTAAATAGAATAAAAACTCACATCGCTTTATTCTATTTAAAATACAGGGATACTACAGTATATATTTGAAAGAGATACCTTATAACAAGTAATCGATAGTTTATACAAAAAATATGAATTGAATTAAAATGAATGAATATAAAAAAGTTAACTATTACGACAACTTTTCTAAATAGAAACAGAAAGGTTTTCTACATTTAGTATATTAACCTAAATGTGTGATAGTCATGCCGTGTAAGGTAAACTATAGTCCAGGGCACACCTGACAGATTGTCGAAGACAATCTAATCCTCAACTGCTAGGGGGGGGTAAAAGTTTTTTACAATTGGAAAAACTTATCTGGACTTATAGAATAGTTAAGGTAAATACTATATTCTAAGAATATAAAAAAGTAGCACCGAAGTGCTACTTTATTTACTATGAGTTTATCTGCTCCAACGGAAACACCTCATTTATTAACGAATAGTTAATAGAATCAGTAGGATTTAAAACTTAAATCGCTCCAACGGAAACACCTCATTTATTAACGAATAGTTAATAGAATCAGTAGGATTTAAAACTTAAATCGCTCCAACGGAAACACCTCATTTATTAACGAATAGTTAATAGAATCAGTAGGATTTAAAACTTAAATCGCTCCAACGGAAACACCTCATTTATCAACGAATAGTTAATAAAAGCAGTAGGATTTAAAACTTAAATCACTCCAATGAAAACACCTTATTTATCATAACATTGATGATATTTAAGTGTGATTAACTCATAGTTGGTGGATTGGATCTCATATTTATCCCTCACGTATCTTTTGTAATTGATTGTGACTATCTGATTTATTTTTTGGTGGATTAACTTTCATGATTAATCCCTCACATTTTTAATGTTCTAGAATTAGAAAGTGAATCTGAGACCGAAAATAAATGCTTTGGTGGATTAGTTTCCATTGTCAATCCCTCACGTTTCAAATAGAATTTAAAGCGTTTGGTGCAATTAATTCACAGTAATACGTTATGTTAAATACGCTTTGGTGGATTAGCTTCCATCATTGATCCCTCACGTTTCATTAGAATTTAACGTGAACTCCGTATAGTTGGCGGATTAGTATTCATGGCATTCCCTCACATTCATGTTTATTTAAAACAATTGTGTTACAGGTTTGTACATGATGCTAAAACCCAATTGTTATTGTTGGTTTTGAGAACCTAATTGTTGTTGAGCTTGTTTCACTAAACGTTTAGTGATTTCACCACCAACAGAACCATTTTGACGAGCAGTTGCATCTGCACCTAATTGAACGCCTTGTTCACTAGCGATCTCATATTTCATTTGATCAATAGCATTTTGTGCTCCTGGAACAAGAAGTTTGTTACTGTTTGAGTTATTTGAGTTGTTAGCCATTTTGTTCACCTCCTAACAATCATTAGAGTGTCCCTAATGAACAAAATCATTCTTAAAAATAGATGGTAAAATTAACCAAAGACACTCTAATGGATACGTTTTATCTATAACTTAAAATTCTTTAGTTATTTTTGAGATGTTCCACCTAATTGTTGTTGAGCCATTGCAACGAGACGTTTAGTGATTTCGCCACCAACAGAACCGTTTTGGCGTGAAGATGTATCAGGGCCTAAATTTACACCAAATTCTCGAGCAATCTCATATTTCATTTGATCAATTGCATTTTGAGCACCAGGAACAACTAATTTATTACGTCTTGACATATTAATAACCTCCTGACATTGGTACCATTAAGGTAGAATGTAATTTTTAAACACTGTACAGATTAGAGTTGGAACTATTTTATTAAGCTTTGTTTAGCTTGGGCAATAAGTCGTCTAGTAATTTCGCCACCTACAGCCCCGTTTTCTTCAGCAGTTGCTTTACGACCGAAGTTAACACCAAGTTCATTTGCAATTTCCATTTTTAATTGATCAACTGCTTCTTGAGCACCTGGCACAATTAATTTATTTCGTGTTGCCATGATGTGACCTCCTGATCTTATGTTGAGTTTATTTGTTTGACCTCAACATAAGAAACTTTTCTTACAAGTCGAAGCTAAGTTTATTACTTCATCAGAAGTCGTGACTTAGTTTCTTATTTTGAACCTAATTGTTGTTGGGCCATAGCGACTAAACGTTTAGTAATTTCGCCACCAACAGAACCATTTTGGCGCGCTGTCGCATCAGGACCAAGATGAACACCGAACTCATTAGCAATCTCAGCTTTCATTTGATTGATTGCATTTTCGGCACCAGGAACAACTAATTTATTACGACCTGATTGATTTGCCATGATTGTCACCTCCTGACAATCATAATTTGCACATATTCGACAAAATAATACACAAAAAATGATTTTTTTGAAATTTATTTTCGATTTAATTAATGAAGAGTAGTGCAAAAAGCTAGAATACTAATCAGTCTCTTAAGGGGAGATATAGAAAGAGGCAACCATCTGATTGCCTCTTAAAAATTGTTTCTTCTTATATTATTGTTGGTTTTGAGAACCTAATTGTTGTTGAGCTTGTTTCACTAAACGTTTAGTGATTTCACCACCAACAGAACCATTTTGACGAGCTGATGTATCTGGGCCAAGAGTTACGCCAAATTCATGAGCGATCTCAGCTTTCATTTGGTCGATAGCATTTTGAGCACCAGGAACAACTAATTTATTACGACTGGCCATATTTGTCACCTCCTGACAATCATAATTTGCCCGCATTCGACAAAATAATACACAAAAAAATTTAAAAATATGAGGTGACAGAAAACAAAATAGTGTATAGTAAAGAAGAATTCTAAAATAATTTATAGGTGATGACATGTTAATTGAATCAAGTAGTAATCCTAAAGTTAAAAAATGGATGAAGTTAAAACAAAAAAAATACCGATATCAATCAAATGAGTTCATTGTTGAAGGTGAACACTTAGTATTAGAAGCAATGAATTCAAATGTTGTTAAAGAAATTTTAGTTAAAGAAGGATCAACGGTTCATTTAAATCCGGCTTTTAATGGAAAACAACCGGTTTATATTTTAAAAGAAAACTTATTTACTCAAATTGCTTCTACTGAAACACCACAACCAATCATGGCGGTCTGTGAAATGAAGTCAAAAACAATTGAACGTCACAATCGTTTATTATTGTTAGATCGTGTTCAAGATCCAGGAAATTTAGGAACCCTTTTAAGAAGTGCTGTCGCGTTTGGTTTTGATGGTGTCATTTTAGGAGATGGATGTGTCGATGTGTACAATGAAAAGGTCATCCGTTCAACACAAGGTGCGATTTTTAAAATTCCAATCGAGTTTCATTCATTAAAAGAATATGTGCCAATGCTTCAAGCGAATGGTGTTAAAGTTTATGGAACAAGCTTAGAAAATGGACAGCCGTTAGGAGAAATCGAAGAGGATTCTCAAATGGCGTTTATTTTAGGCAATGAAGGTCAAGGAGTTAATCCAGAATTACTATCCACAACAAATCGAAATATTTTTATTGAAATGACACAAAATATTGAATCTTTAAATGTTTCGATTGCGGGTAGTATTATAATGTACCGTTTTCGTCTATAATAAAGATGATGGGCCACATGGTAAAAATACTGGAAGAACACAATTATTCATGAATGACTTTACTAGCTAATTAAATTGTGTTAAAATAATTTCACATAGTATTTCGTGTAAGAGTGGGACTTCCCACTCTTTTGTATTATGGTTAAAATGTTTGAAAGAGGTGAAATCCTAATGTCAAATATCGTAGCTAAAACAGAAGAATTAGTTAAACCGATTTGCGAGGCAGCTCAAGTTGACTTAGTTGATGTTGAGTATGTGAAAGAGGGGCAAGTTTTCTTCTTACGTGTGTATGTTGATACACCAGAAGGAATTGATATTGACCAATGTGCGACAATTGCCGAAGCATTAAGTGAAAAATTAGATCAGCATGATTATATCGAAGATGAATACATGTTAGAGGTTTCATCACCAGGTGCTGAGCGCCCATTAAAAACAAAAGAAGAGGTGGCACAGTCTATCGGAGCTTATGTTAATGTAAGAACGTACAAAGCGATTGATAATCAAAAAGAATTCGAAGGTTATTTAACACAATTCGAAAATGATATCATGACACTTGAAGTATTAGTTAAAACTCGCAAAAAAACAGTTGAAATCCCTTATGATATGGCATCTAAGGTTCGACTTGCGATTAAGTTTTAAGGAGGATATATAAGGATGAACACGAAAGAGTTTTTTGCTGCTCTTGAATTACTTGAAAAAGAAAAAGGTATTTCAAAAGATATTATTATTGAAGCTTTTGAACATGCATTAATTAGTGCATATAAGAAAAACTTTAACCAAGCAACAAATGTTAAAGTTGAAATCAATGAACATACTGGAACAGTTAAATTATATCAACAAAAAACAGTCACTGAAGATGTAACGCGTCCTCAAGAACAAATTAGTTTAGCTGAAGCGATGCGTATCAACCCTCATTATGAAGAAGGAGATATCATTAACTTCGAAGTAACACCTAAAGATTTCGGACGTATTGCAACACAAACAGCGAAACAAGTTGTTAAACAACGTATTCGTCAAGCAGAACGTGATAATTTATTCCAAGAATTTAAAGATCGCGAAGGAGAAATTGTCACAGGCATTGTGGTAAAAGATGATGGTAAACATGTTTTCGTTGACTTAGGAAAAATTGAAGCATTATTACCAATGCGCGAAATTATGAACCCAGATGAAATCAAACCAAATTCACGTATTAAAGTTTATATTAGTAAAATTGAATCTAAAAATAAAGGACCAGTTGTTTACGTTTCACGTAAAGATCCAAACTTAATTAAACGTTTATTTGAATTAGAAGTACCAGAAATTTATGATGGAACAGTTGAAATCATGTCAGTTGCTCGTGATGCTGGAGATCGTACAAAAATTTGTGTGGCTTCAGAAGATCCAAACGTGGATCCAGTTGGAGCATGTGTTGGTCCATCAGGACAACGTGTACAAAACATCGTGGATGAATTAAACGGTGAAAAAATTGATATCATTCAATTCTCTAAAGACCCAGAAGTATTAGTTGCAAATGCATTAAGTCCAGCGCAAGTAACAAAAGTAGTAGTGGATGAAGCGAAAAAAGCAACAGTTGTTTTAGTTCCAGATAACCAATTATCATTAGCTATTGGTAAACGTGGACAAAATGCTCGTTTAGCAGCTCAATTAACTGGATGGAAAATCGATATTAAACCTGAATCTGAAGCTGAAAATTTAGGAATTGAACTATAATAAAAAAATCACGCAAGGAGGTCATTGTATGAAACAAAAGAAAATCCCTATGCGTAAATGTGTCATTACAGGTGAACAAAAACCTAAAAAAGAATTAATTCGAATTGTTCGTGGGACTGATGGTGAAGTATCAGTTGATACAACTGGTAAGAAGAATGGTCGTGGCGTCTATTTACACTTAACACCCGAAGTTGTTGCATTAGCTAAAAAGAAAAATATTTTAAGTCGTCACCTTGAAGTTGAAGTTCCTGAAGCTATTTATGAAGAATTAGCTGAATTAGCACAGAAACAAACGAAATAGGTGATGAAGATGAATCAACAATGGTTGAATTTTTTAGGCTTAGCATTAAGCGCCGGTGCTGTGATTACAGGAGAACAACTTGTAGTTGGGGCTATTCAAAGTAAAAAAGTACACTTTGTTATCATAGCAGAAGACACAGGAGCGAATACATTTAAAAAGGTCACTGATAAATGTAAGTTTTATGGTGTCGAATGGGTACAAAAAGCAGGTAGTGATGAACTAGGTCATGCATTAGGTAAAGACTTTAGAAAAGTTGTTGGGATTACCGATCCTAATTTTGCAAAAGCTTTAAAAAATAAAATTAATGCGTAAATGCATACATTAAGTGAGGTGACGAAATGAGAGTACATGAATATGCAAAACAATTAAATCTTTCTAGTAAAGAGGTGTTGCAGTTTTTATCAGACAACAACCTCTCAGTTAAAAGTCACATGTCAGTGTTAGGAGACGATGTTATATTGATGTTAGATAAAAATTTTAAAAATGAAAAAACTAAAATGGAGTCACAAGTAAGCAATGAAAAGGACTCTACAAATGATACAGACGATTTATTCAAATATGATGAGTATGTTGAAGTAAAACGTCCTAAAATTACAAAAAAGAAAAAAGCAAATCAAAAGAAAAGTAAAAATGATAAGAGCGATCGTATTGCAAACGTTCCTGTTAAAGAAGACAAAGATGCTGCTATCGTTTACTATAGCGATGAGTTAACAGTAGGGGATTTAGCTGAGCGTCTTGGAAAATCAACTGGAGAAATCGTTAAGCAATTATTAATGCTTGGAATGATGGCGACAGTTAACCAAACATTAGATCGTGAAACAGTTGAATTATTAGCTGAGGAAGCTGGATTCGAAGTAAAAGATAAAATCTTCACTGATGTAACAGAATTCGAAAAAATCGTGATTGAAGATTCAGAAGAAGATTTAGAAAAACGTCCACCAGTTGTTACAATCATGGGGCACGTTGACCATGGTAAAACAACGTTATTAGATGCAATTCGTAACTCACGTGTCGTAACAGGAGAAGCGGGAGGAATCACGCAACATATCGGTGCATACCAAGTGAACCACGGTGGAAGTGTCATTACATTCTTAGATACACCAGGACATGCTGCGTTTACATCAATGCGTGCTCGCGGTGCACAAGTGACAGATATCTGTGTTCTTGTTGTTGCATCAGATGACGGTGTTATGCCACAAACAAAAGAAGCAATCGATCATGCTAAAGCTGCTGGAGTTCCAATCATTGTTGCTATCAACAAAATGGATAAACCAACGGCTAACCCAGAACGCGTCATGCAAGAATTACTTGAATTCTCATTAGTTCCTGAGGAGTGGGGTGGAGATACAATCTACGTTAAGTTATCTGCTTTACAAGGTGAAGGAATTGATGACTTATTAGAAATGATTAATTTAGTTTCTGAAATGAACGAGTACAAAGCGAACCCTAAACGTTTAGCAACAGGTACAGTGATTGAAGCTAAATTAGATAAAGGTCGTGGACCAGTTGCAACATTATTAGTTGAAAATGGAACATTACGTATTGGAGATGCTATCGTTGTAGGTAATACTCACGGTCGTGTTCGTGCAATGGTTAATGATTTAAATCAACGTATTGAAGCTGCAGGACCATCAACACCAATCGAAATCACTGGATTAAATGATGTTCCTCAAGCAGGAGATCGCTTCATGGTATTCCCGAGTGAAAAAGAAGCACGTCAAATTGCTGATCAACGTACAGCAAATGCTCGTGAACTTGGAAATAAACCAGGTAAAGCCGTTTCATTAGATGACTTATTCTCTCAAATCCAAGAAGGAGAAATGAAAGAATTAAATGTTATCATCAAAGGTGACGTTCAAGGTTCAGTTGAAGCTTTAAGTGGATCATTACAAAAAATCGATGTTGAAGGTGTTAAAATTAACATTATCCGTGCATCAGTTGGAACAATCACTGAAACTGACGTAACATTAGCGGCAGCTTCAGGAGCAATCATCATCGGATTCAACGTACGTCCATCATCAACGACTCGTCAGCAAGCAGCTAACGAAGGGGTAGATATTCGTTTACATTCAATCATCTACAAAGTGATTGAAGAAATCGAAGCAGCGATGAAAGGGATGTTAGATCCAATCTTCGAAGAAAAAGTAACAGGACAATTAGAAGTTCGTCAAACATTCAAGGTATCAAAAGTTGGTACAATTGCTGGATGTTATGTAACAGATGGTTCTGTATCACGTAATGCAAGTGTACGTGTTATCCGTGATGGAATCGTCGTCTTTGAAGGTGAATTAGGTTCATTAAAACGATTCAAAGACGAAGTTAAAGAAGTTAACTACGGTTATGAGTGTGGTATCACGATCGAACGCTACAACGATATCAAAGAAGGAGATATCATTGAAGCGTACGTAATGGAAGAAGTAAAACGCGCTTAATAAACGGAATTATATAAAAAAGGGTGATTCAGGATGTCACAAATTCGAGTACAAAAACTTTCAAAACAAATTGAACGTGATGTAACGGATATCATCATGAATGAAATTAAAGATACAAAAGTGGGATTTGTTACGGTAACAGGAGCAGAAGTAACGAGTGACTTATCATTCTGTAAGATTTACTATTCTGTTTTAGGTGGAGAAAATCGTCGTGAAGCGGCAACAAAAGCCTTATTACGTGCAAAAGGATTTATCCGTAGTGAGTTAGGGAAACGTATGTCGACACGTAAAGTTCCAGATTTAATTTTTGAAATTGATGAATCAATTGAATATGGTAATAAAATTGATATGATGTTAGCAGATTTACGCCGTCAAGGTAAAATGTAATCATATTAGGTGAAAGGGGTCATCTCAAAATGAGGTGGCTCTTTTTTTGTGAGAAATAGCAGAGGTATATGGATGAAGATTAAGCTAATTTAACAATCATTTTTAAATGAAGATAGAAGAGGAGAAGTAATACTTATAAGCATTTTTATTTGACAGAAAATTTGAATTAGGGAGGGCTCAATCGGTAACATATTATTTTGTACAATAATATGTTACCAACACTAAATGAACCGAAAGCGTTATTTTAAAACCATTTATTAGAATGATATTAGAATAATCTGACAAAGTTTACGATTTTTCAAATCGACCATTTCTCATCAAATGCAAACTTTTTTAACAATTTTGTTTAATTAAGCTTGCATTTTAGGGTAGTAAAAAAAGATTAAAATATGATGAGATCAATGCTTTTTAAGTTCTCGAGTGAGGCATAAGTAAAGAGAAATATTGACATAAATCCTTATTATGGTAGATTATTTAAGTAGATAAGGGGGAAACAAACAATGAGTTTAACTAAAAATCAAAAATTAATGTTTATCGCTAGTTTCATGACATGGCTACAAACATATATTGTTTATAAATTTTTTTTCCGACTATCGTTGGTATCTTTAGGGGAAGAGATCTTAATTGTTATTAATTCAATTGGACCTATCTTATTAATTTATGAATCAATCTATTTTTTAAAACCCTCAAAAAGAAGTTTTGCAATTATCGGAGTATCAGCGCTTTTCTCAGTCATTATGATTGCAAATACATTGTTTTATAAATTTTATGATGATATCATGACGCTACCTATTTTACTTCAAATGGATAATACAGGAGGGTTAGGAAGTAGTGTGATGAACTTAATTGATTTTAAAGTATTATTTCTAATTATGAACTTACCTATTTTAATGGTAGCAAACCGACGACTAAAAGATTCAACTAAGGGTACTCCTCACTTTTATAAGAAATATTTTATTTCAATGATTGGAGCTTATCTTTTAACGTTTGGGTTATCGTATTTGAGTGGATTACCGATGTTTAACGTTCCATATAATCGTGAAGTTATGATTAAAACATTGGGCATCTATCAATATGGCCTTTATGATATTTATTTAAGTTTAACCACACCAATTGACTATGCGCTTGCTGAGAATAATGAATTTATTGAAGTGAGTAACTATGTCAAATCCAATCAAATTAACCCTAATTCCGAGTTGTTTGGAGTGGCAAAAGATCAAAATATTATTGTCATTTCATTGGAATCGTTACAAGAATTTGCAATTAATTTAGAAGTCAATGGGGAAGAGGTAACGCCATTTTTAAATCAGTTCATTCAAGAGTGTTATTATTTTAATAACTTTTATCAGCAAACGTCACAAGGGAAAACATCAGACGCTGAATTTATTACTGAAAACTCATTATATGCTGCTGATCGTGGATCAGCTTTTTATGCGAAATCGCAAAATCAATATGAAAGTCTCGCTTCTATTTTGAAGGGGCAAGGTTATTATACGGCTGTCTTTCACGCCAATGAGAAGGAGTTTTGGAATCGTGAGACGATGTATGAAGCACTTGGATTTGATCATTTCTTTGATGAATCTGCGTTTTTAGTCAACGAAGAAAATAGTTTTGGATGGGGATTAACCGACGAAGCTTTCTTTGAACAGACGTTAGATTATCTGAAAGGACTGCCCCAACCTTTTTATGCAAAGTTACTAACGCTCACGAATCATTATCCATTTGAAATTCCAGAGCAGTATCAGTACATTTCGCCAGGAGAGACAAATAATGAGATTGTAAACCACTATATTACGACCGTTCGTTACTTAGATGAAGCACTCAAATCTTTTATCACGAACTTAAAAGAAAGTGGCCTTTATGACAACACAATAATTGTGATGTATGGTGATCATTATGGATTATCAGAAAGTTATTATGAGGATTTAGCGATATTACTTCAGGAAGAAGAAATTACATTAAATCGACACTTAGATTTACAACGCGTGCCATTTATTATTCATTTGCCGAATCAAGAAGAAGGAGAAGTGGTTTCTACGGTTTCAGGACAGATTGATATGAAGCCGACACTTTTAAATTTAGTTGGATTACCGGTGAATGCGTACATCAATTTTGGACAGGATTTATTTGCCGCTGATCGTCGTGAATTGATTGTGTTACGAGATGGAAGTTTTATTGGAAGTGAGTATCGATATGCTGATTCAACATGCCTACGTTCTGATTCAGGTGAGTTGGTTGATCAAAGTTTTTGTGAGTCACTAGAAAAGGTGGCTGTACAAGATTTATACTATTCTGATTTGATTTTGAATAAGGATTTATTAAGATTCCAATAATCAGATTAAAAAACTGAGCATTCTCTTGTTTTCGACATAAAAAAGATGATAAAATAACACCATAATTGACATAATAGGTGGTGGGATTTGGTGAAAAAAACAAGTATTAGTTTTGGAGTTTTAATAGTGTTAGTGGTACTCAGCGGATATTTTATTTGGGGAGATTTTAATTTACAAGTGAATGCCCATGATACATATGATGTCATGCAAGGAGAAACGGATGGAGATGTCATCCAAGCTGAGACTAAAATTATTAATCTTTCTCGATTAGAACAGTTCTATAAACAGGTGAAGCGAAATAATGATGATCATATTACAGTTGCCATTCCCCAATCAAGCCAAAAATATGAGTTATATGAGTTACATGTTTCAAATGGAAAGTTAAAGCTTTACTATGATATTATTGAAGATGGCCAAGGAAGAAAAGAGTATAAAGTGAAGGTTTATGATTCAATGAAGAAAATTTATAAGCAAGACCAGGTCACTTATATTTTAATTAATGGTCAAGAAGAACGTTCGTTTTTATCATATAATCTAAAATAATGATGTGGGCAATGAGCCAAACTAATCCTAGGAATCTTCGTTTAAAAATAAATGAAGACTAGGATTTTTTATTGCAAAACGATAACGTTTCAAAGGAAGTAAGAGGTGAAACGCTTGAATCAATTATTAAAAGATAAACTATCTTTATTACCGATGAATCCTGGGTGTTACTTAATGAAGGATGCTAAGGGTCAAGTCATTTATGTGGGAAAAGCTAAACGTTTAAAAAATCGTGTCAAATCCTATTTTACAGGTTCACATAATGGAAAAACGGCACGTTTAGTTCGTGAAATTGTCGATTTTGAATATATTATCACATCGAGTGAACTTGAAGCGCTCGTCTTAGAAATCAACTTAATCAAAAAATATGATCCCAAATATAATATAATGTTAACGGATGATAAGCACTATCCATATATTAAAATTACGAATGAAACCCATCCACGACTCGTAACAACACGAAAAATAAAAAAAGATGGTGGAAAGTATTTTGGACCTTATCCAAATGCAACGGCAGCTAATGAAACGATTCGTTTATTAAATAAATTATACCCATTAAGAAAATGTCATACGATTCCGAAAAAAGTTTGTCTCTATTATCATATTCATCAGTGCTTAGGACCGTGTGAATATGAAATCCCAACCCAAGATTATAAACCGTATATTGAGGAAATTTCCCGCTTCTTAAAAGGTGACTATTCAAAGGTAAAAGCCGATTTAGTGAAACGAATGGAAGCAGCAGCTGAAAATTTAGAGTTTGAGCGTGCTAAAGAATATCGCGATTTAATCTTTCATATTGAAGCAACCGTTGAAAAGCAAAAGATGACATTAAATGATTTTATTGATCGAGATGTCTTTGGTTATGCTGAAGTTGAGGGACGAGTCTGCGTTCAGGTCTTTTTTATTCGTCAAGGAAAAGTGATTGAGCGTGAAGTATCGATTTTTGACGGAATCGATGATGTCGAAGAAGCTGTGTTAACGTTTATTGGACGCTTCTATCAAAGTAATAATACCTTAAAGCCAAAAGAAATTTTTATTCCTTCAACATTAGATCAAGAGTTATTGTCTCAGTTGCTTGATGTGAAAGTGATGGTTCCAAAACAGGGAGATAAAAAAGAACTTGTTGATTTAGCGATGAAGAACGCAGAGATGGCGCTGAATGAAAAACTTCAATTGATTGAAAAGCAAGAAGAACGTACGTTAAAAGCCGTTGAAAAATTAGGGGAGTTATTAAGTCTTCCAACGCCCCATCGAATTGAAGCCTTTGATAATTCTCATCATCAAGGAATGGATACGGTTTCGGCAATGGTTGTATTCACGGATGGTCGTCCAGATAAGAAAGAGTATCGTAAATATAAAATTACGACGACGTCAGAAGGTGACGATTATCAAGCGATGAAAGAGGTTATTTATCGTCGTTACTTCAAAGTACTTAATGAAGGATTACCAGCTCCAGATTTAATCGTCATTGATGGTGGGAAAGGACAAGTGAATGTTGCGATGGAAGTACTTGAATCATTAAATCTATCTATTCCGGTTGTGGGATTGGTTAAAGATGAAAAGCATCGAACAGCGTTTTTACTTGATGGCCGTGATATGGAAGAAATTAATTTAAAGAAAAAAGGTCGAGCAAATGTTTTCAATTTATTAACCCGTATTCAAGACGAGGTTCACCGCTTTGTTTTAAGTTTTCATCATCAAACGGCACAAAATCGTCAATTAACATCGATTTTAGATGAGATTCCAGGCATTGGACCTAAACGAAAACGATTATTAATTCAAAATTTTGGATCACTTGAAAAGATGCTAGAAGCAGATGACTCAGCCTATGAACAACTTGGATTTGCTCCAGAACTCATTCGTCGTGTGAAACTATTTATTGGAGAAGAACTACAGAAAAAACAATAACAATTCGCACGGTTTTGACTGATTAAGTGGCACTAATCATGACTTGATACATAAGATATACTAGATACGGTGGCAATAACCGTCGTATCAACGAGGATAATGACTACCTCAAAAGAATAGGGGGTAGAAAGGTTGAACAAAGGTCAGTCAATTTTAACGAAGAGAGAACAAGAAATTTTCGACTTACTCGTTCACAATATGACTACGGGTGAAATTGCTGAGGAGTTGAAAATTAGCGAAAAAACGGTTAGAAATCATATTTCAAATGTGATCTTAAAACTTAACGTCAAAGGACGCTCACAGGCGATTATTGAGCTATTAAGATTGGGTGTCATTAAACTATAAAAATCACCACCTTTAAAGGTGGTTTTTTTACGTATTTTTATATCAAGTCATTATTAGTTATTAGATTGTTGCTTAGGTAAGTGTATGATAAAATAAGGTTATCATTGTTAGGTGGAGGAATTTTAATGACGTTGGGACAGTTTTTTCAATTATTAAGTCTAGTGATGCTTGTTGTTATTTTAGGACTTGGAAATCAAATGGTGACATCTATTGCGCTTCATATCATTTTGATTGTATTTTTATATGGATTCGGTGTGCTACTCGATCGAATGAAACAAATTTTAGATTTATTAAAACAACAGCAAACTAGTAATGGTCAATAGTTATCACTGTTTTAATTTTTTATAAAAGATGGGTTGGGAGGTGCTAGCCAGTCATAAAGCTAATTATCCAAAGCATATAATAGATTATTAATCAACAAATGCTATCCCTTTTTGAAATAGATGAGCTTCATGGAATGACGACTAGATTTAGGAGTTAAATGTGGTAGTTATTGTAGGTTAAGCTTTGAAATCATCAGCCAGATTTAAAATTTTATCTATATGTAAAGCGAAAAAACTAGATATTTCAAGTTAAGCTTATTTCTTAAAATACTTGGATATTAAGACGGACTATAGTAACGATGGATCATGGACCATTTCTAACCGAAATGAATCCACCACTGATAGGGCTTAAAATTTTCCCTATAGAAATTTTATCGTGACGTATATAAATTTACGTCATTAATGACGTCGAAAAAAATGATTGCTCAGAGGTTGTGAGAATATAAAAAAATAATGTGCGAGTAGATTAAAGGGAGAAAGTGTATTATAATAATATAGAATGATGAAGATTTAAACTTCAGTAATTTTAAAGAAAAAAGTTTAAGGCATCATGTAGATATGATGAAACTGTTTGATGGAAGTGGTCAGAATGCTCGGACATACCGGAGTGATTTTAAAAATAAATTTAGACGAACATAAAATCTTAATGAATGAGACGTGGTTTTCATTCGACCCTAAGCTAACGGTATCAACGTCCATGATTGGACAGTCCGTGCAATATAGCTTAAGTGGGAAGAAGAAAATTAATCATCTTGAGTTAACGATGCAAAAATGTAAAGAATTAAAAGGGAAAATTCAATCTTTGAATTTATCGATTCCGCGTATTTCGTTACATACAGGTGGGCAATTGATTCATTTTTATATTACGCCCAAACATTTTAATGTTATTAAATATCAATATAAACCTGGAGATTTTCTTCAGTTTACGTATAACCCAATGGAATTCAAAATTGGAAAATCTAGTTATTTTGCGATTACAGCGATTAAAAACGAAAATCGTAAGAAAGCTGAAAATCCTCAAGTTATTAAGCACGAATTAAGACAAACAATTAATACGTTATTAGATTCGAACTATTATGCCTTTTTAGATTTAGAGTTTTCGATGAGTGGTCCTGAATACCGAGGGATGAAGTTTCACCCTGAAATTATTCAATTCGGTTTAATCATTGCAGATGCAGAAGGAAATCTAGTAGAGAAATTCTCTGCTTATGTGAAACCAACCTTATTCCCGCATGTTTCAGGAAAAACACAAGAATTCTTAAAAATTACCGAATCAGCGATAGCTTATGGAATGAGCTATCAAGACTTCTATGATTATATTAAAGAAGTTATTGCACGATATAACCCAATCTTCTTGGTTTGGGGAGTTTCAGATGGTTTCATTCTAGAAAACTCTTATTTATTAAATCAGGTTGAGCCTTTATTTGAAACCGATCAACTTATTGATTTACAACGTGTTCATCGACAATATTACCAAATTGGACAAGATATTGGACTATATAATGCCATTAAAAGTTATGAAATTTTTACGGGGACACAAATTCATGATGCGATTGTGGATGCGCTTGTTTTACATAATATTTTTTATAAATTTAAATCAATTATTTTATCGAATGAGAAATATCCATTTAAAGAAAACTATCAAAATATCATGAATAATCGCTAACCATGCAACGAACAAGATAATTTTTATCGAATGATTTAAAGAATTGACATCTATTCTCGACTCTTTAGATAACTTGCGGTAAAGGTTATCTTTTTTTTTACCCCTTCATATAGTAGCTATATATTTAAGAAGAGGTGAAAAGAAATGGAAACGAAATGGGTAAAAAAATTAACATTACCAGTCCTCGCAATGTTGTTTATTTATTATGCTAGTAGATCTGAAGATCCTGCAGCAAGAAACCTAGTCAATACGATGAGTGAACAAACATCGCAAGAACAAATCGTCTATTCGTCAGAAGAGTATTATGCAGTTTATGCCTTACATGAGTCAGACAATCTTGTCAAAACATACGTAAAAAAAGGTGAAGAAAGTAATCCAATTCAAGCAATATTTGAAATCTTAACAACTAAATCAAATCAGCTGCCTGTTGGAACCACTTCTTTAGTCTCACCTATGGCTACTTTAAATGATTACCACTTAGAAAATGGGATCCTGACACTCAATGTCTCACCGGAATTTTTAGATTATACAGCTGATGAAGAACAAGATTTGTTATCTTCTCTTGTTTGGACGTATACTGAATTAGTTGATGTCGATAAAGTGAAGTTTGAGATTGATGGGGAACCAGTGTCTAATTTAAATGGAACATTGCCAGTCAGTCGTGGACTTGACCGATCAATGGGAATTAATTTAGAATTAGATACAACAAACTTTGATGAAACGCAGCTTGTGACGCTTTATTTTGTAACAGATGATAGTAAAGATGGATTGCTGGTTCCAGTCACACGTCTCATTCCAGCTTCAACTGATCCAGTTACTTATGCTGTCTCTGCTTTAATTCAAGGTCCTGTGAATCAAAATTATGTGAGTGTTTTTGATCAAGAGACGACATTATTGAGTGATCCAGTTATTAGTGATGGATTAGTTTCATTAAATTTCAGTTCTGAGTTATACTATGACAGTCAACAAACAAAAGTTTCATCCACGATGTTAAAACAATTGGTGATGACATTAACAGAATTAGATGATATTGAAATGGTTTCGGTTTCAATCAACGGAAATATTAAAGTGATGGATGAGGTAGATCATTCTATTGCGGTACCAACGAGTCGATTCGATTTTGAATCATTAATTGAAGCCCAATAAAAAAGAGATTATGTTATAATAGGGGATGAAAGTTTTAATCAAGTAAGGTGATAAATATGAGAGCAAACGAACGTAAGAATAATGAACTAAGATCGGTAGAATTTATTCCCCATTATATAATTAATCCTGAAGGAGCCGTCCTTGTCTCATTCGGAAATACAAAAGTAATCTGTACAGCAACGATTGAACATAAGTTACCGCCATTTATGCGTGGACAAGGAAAAGGTTGGATTACAGCTGAATATTCAATGTTACCACGCGCAACTAATACACGTAATATTCGTGAAGCAGCACGCGGAAAAGTGAGTGGACGTACGATGGAAATCCAACGTTTAATTGGTCGCTCACTTCGTGCAGCTGTTGATTTAGAAAAATTAGGAGAACGTACGATTTGGATTGATTGTGATGTGATTCAAGCCGATGGTGGAACACGTACTGCATCGATTACAGGAGCAATGGTAGCGATGAAATTAGCGTTTGATAAATTAGTGGCTGATGGGACGATTGCTGAGTCTCCATTAAAAGAATATTTAGCCGCCATTTCGGTTGGAATTTTAAATGGTGAAGTCATTTTAGACTTAAATTATGAAGAAGATTCAGCAGCTGAAGTGGATATGAACGTGATTATGACAGAAAGTGGTCAATTTGTTGAAATTCAAGGAACAGGTGAGGAAGCAACATATTCTCATGCACAGTTACTTGAAATGTTAGACGTAGCAAGTCAAGGAATTCAACAATTAATCGCGATGCAAAAACAAATTAGCTAAGGAGTCTAGAGAATGAAAGAAGTTATTATTGCTACTAAAAATGCTGGAAAAGCTAAAGAATTTGAACACATTTTCAGTCAATATCATATTACTGTCAAATCGTTACTTGATTTTGAAGAAATCGAAGATATCGTAGAAGACGGAGAAACGTTTGAAGAGAATGCCTTAATTAAGGCGCGTGCAATTGCGAAACAATTTAATCAAGTTGTGATTGCTGATGATTCAGGTTTAGAAGTCGATGCACTTCATGGACGTCCTGGCGTTTATAGTGCGCGTTATGCAGGAGAAGGCCGCGATGATCAAGCGAATATTAAAAAAGTATTAAGTGAGTTAGAAGGTATTCCAACTGAACAACGTGGGGCTCGCTTTGTTTGTGCATTAGCTTTAGTGACACCTGAAGGAGAGGAGTCAGTCGTTCGTGGAACGTGTGAAGGACAAATCTTGACAGAGTGTTTAGGAAGTGAAGGGTTCGGATACGATCCAATCTTCTACTTACCGGAACTTGAAAAGACAATGGCACAAATTCCGAAGCATCAAAAGAATGTATTAAGCCATCGTGCGGATGCCTTTGCGAAATTACAAACTATTTTAATGAATTTAGTGTAGAGGGATGAGCCATGAAAATCGTAGTTGTTAGTGATAGTCATGCGGATGTAAAAAGTTTAAAACTCATTCGTGAGCGCCATTTACACGACGCAGATTTATTTATTCATTGTGGAGATTCTCAGCTCATGAGTAATCATCCGGATATTCAAGGTTACTTAACCGTACGTGGAAATTGTGACCTCGATCAGCAGTATCCTCTTCATCGTGTTGAGAAACTCAATCATCGAGAAACCTTATTTATGACACACGGACACCAGTATGATGTTAAATATTCAATGCAACGTCTTTACTATAAAGCTTTAGAAGTTGGAGCTAGCATCGTTTGCTATGGCCACTCTCATTGTATAGGAGCAGAAATGAATGAAGGCATTCTCTTCTTAAATCCCGGAAGTGTCGTTTTACCGCGCAATACAAAAGAGAAGACGTATGCCATTATTACAGCTGAAACTGATGAGTTAGAGGTCATTTATTTAGAGGTAAGCACAGGCGATGCCTTGATTCGCCAAACATTTAATCGTTAAGAAGAAAGGTAGGGGATCTAATGCCAGAACAAACTTACCAATACTATTTAAATCAAAAAACAGTGGCTGCACACTATTTAGAGCTCGGGAATGTTTCAAAAGCATTAGAACATTTTATTAATGCCTACCAAACACCCTTTGGAATAGAGGATTTAGATTTAATGCTTGAATTAGCTTTTTTATATGATGAAGTTGATGAGCAGAAAAACGCCATTCAGCTCTTTTATGACATGATTAAATTAGATCCAGAGTTTCCAACCTCTTATTATGGATTAGCGACGATTTATGATGATAATGAAGATTATGAGAAAGCCATTTATTACTACAAAAAAACAATTGAACTTGATCCGAATTATGAAGCTGCACATTTTTTCTTAGCTAATATCTATGATGAATTAGGAGAAAATGAAAAAGCTATTTATCATTATGAGAAAACGATTGAAATTGAGCCAGCCTACTATTATGCTTATATTAACTTAGGATGTATCTATGAGGCTGAAGATAAGAACTTAAAAGCTTATCATTATTTCTATCGTGCGCATCAAGTCGATCCAGCCGATTACATGGCACTATTTAATTTAGGCGTGGCCTGCCGAAAATTAGGACAAATTAAAGAATCTATTCGCTATTATCGTAAATCATTAAACAGCAATCCAGAGTATTCATTCACATACTTAAATTTAGCTATTTTATATAAAGAAGTATTTGAAGATTATCAAGAGAGTATCGCGTTATATACCGAGGGGATTAAATATAATCCTGAGGTTTCAGTTCTTTATTATAATCGTGCGTGTTGCTATGCCTTATTACACGAGAATGAAAAGGCGTTAGAAGATATTAAATTTTCAACTCAATTAAGTCCTAGTTTAATTGAGTATATGAAAACAGATGATGAATTGTCTGACATTAGACAAATGCCAGAATATCAAGCGATTTATAATGAATAACAAAAAAGACAGCTCCTTCTGCAGCGGGAGCTGTCTTTTTTATGTTAAGTTTAAATAATAGGTGTGGATAAGTTTGAGGGCGTATAGTAAAATAAGGAATCTACTGAAGGGGGAGATTTTATGAAACTTAAACAAACCGAATTAACAGAAGAGTTCGCGAAGCAAATTTGTACTTGGTGCTATGAAGCACCTTACGATCTTTATAATTTATCATCATGGGAAGAGATGTGTGAGGAAGGGTGGGTCCAAAGATTAAGATCTTAGGTATCTTCCATTGGTAGGGCTTAAATAATTTGTTTATAAAAGTTAGTTGGTTTTGTCAATTTATTAAATGAAGATGAGCATGTCTTCTTTGGGATTGGTGTTCATCCAGATTACTGCTCGAAGGGAATCGGTCAACAAATTATTGCATTGGCTAAGTAAGAAAGTATCCGTCGTTATGGCCAGAAACCGCTACATCTAGAAGTTCGTACTTGGAATAAACGTGCCATTCGTTGTTATGAAGCTCAAGGATTCAAAATTATCGCTACAAAGACACAAACGACCTCATTAGGAACTGGCGAGTTTTACGAATGAAACTTTATTGAAGCTCTGATTATTAATGAATTAGTCTCATGTTTACACAACGTGACCGTTATCTTAAGTAAAAAAGAAATAATTAGCATTTAAGGATTAACAGAAGAGATGAGATAATAGAATGTTACAGGAGGGGAATAGGATGGATTTAACCTTTAAAACAAAAGAAGGACGCTTTAATTATCGAGTGGCGGGGGTTATGATTCATGAAAATAAACTACTCATCATGAAAGATCATCGTGCTCCTTATTATTATTTACCAGGTGGACGTGTGAACCTTCATGAAACGAGTACATGCGCTATTTTACGCGAAATCAAAGAAGAACTTCAAGTAGAGGGAAAAGTTAATCGTTTGCTTTGGATTCATGAAAACTTTTTTTACGAACAAATATTAAATGAGCCGTTTCATGAAATTTGCTTTTATTACCTTATCGATTTACCAAAAGAATTTTTAGAAAGTAGTCCCAATCATTTTGTAATGGAAGAGAATAAGGATTGGTATTTGTCTTTTGATTGGATACCATTAAGCCGACTTGATCAGGTGATGATTTACCCCGAATTTTTAAAAGAGGCTATTTATCAATTACCAGAATTCCCTAAACATATCATAACTTATGATAAAAAGTCATAATAGATGTGGATAACTTACTGTAATTTACATTATATTCCAAACGTGGTATACTGATTAAAATTATAAAGAGAGAAGGAATGTAAATGTTAGCTCATAAAGGAACACAACGGATTGAAACCGAGCGTCTGATTTTAAGACCGTTTAAGTTATCCGATGCTAATGATATGTTTAAAAACTGGGCAAGTGATGATGAGGTGACAAAGTATTTGACATGGCCGACGCATTCATCTATTGAAGTTAGCCAAATGATTATTGATTCATGGGTGGCAGCCTATGAAGACAGTCGCTATTATCAATGGGCAATTGAGCTGAAAGAGAATCATCAGGCCATCGGAAGTATTAGTTTAATGAACGTAGATGATGAAAAGGAATGTGGTGAGATAGGATATTGCATTGGACGTCGGTATTGGAACCAAGGAATCGTAACAGAAGCTTTTCAGGCACTCATCCCCTTTTGTTTAAATGAGATTGGCATCGAACGATTAGTGGCACGTCATCATATCAATAACTCGGCTTCAGGAAGGGTTATGCGAAAATGTGGACTAAGTTATGAAGGGACACTACGTAAAGTAGAGAAAAATACCCAAGGAGAATTTGTTGACTGTTGCTATTACTCTATCTTGAAAGATGAGTATCCGTGTTCAAAATAAAAGGAGGGATAACACTTGCAGTGGTGGGTATGGCTTTGCTTTATCATTATGATTGCCTATTCAGGATACCCTGGACGAGTTAGAAAGCTAGAAAATCAAGTGAAGAAATTAAAGCGACAATTAAAGGGAGAGGAGAGTATGTCAAAAATTTTAAATTCATTAATCAATCAAGAGTGTATGATTAAGACAGAAGAGCTGTGGGGAAGTAATGATGGCGTTTATACTATCTTAGAGGCCGATGATGAGTGGGTGAAAATCTCATACACGACTAAAAAAGGTGAACGTAAACTCAAAATTATCCGAATTGAATCAATAGATACTATCGAACTGATTCAAAAAAGTGAATCACTCTAATCTGATAGTTCATTCAGTTTTGGGATGAATTAAAAATTTTATTTAAAGATATGATGATTTTTATAGTCATACTTTTTATTGCTCTATCAAGCTGTTTTACTATTATTTTCATGTTAAGACTCCGTTATTTTTCGATACTTTTTGCGACATATTATCACATTAAGCTAATATATGAAAAATGATCAATAAAATCTTGAACTTTAATTAAATATAACAAAAAAAGACCAACAAAATTGGTCTTTTTAACTATTTTTTCAGGCACATGAAGTTCATCATGCGTCCTGTTTGATTATTTTTACGGAAGCTATAGAATAAATCTTCATCTGTGTAAGTACAATAAGAAGTCATCACGATATTTTCAGCTGGAACCCCTTCGTGAATGGCTTGTTTATAGTTTAATAATTTAGGGTCAAATTTATATTGTCCATTTCCTAATTCAATAAATGTTTCATCCCAACCCTCAACTTTTGATTTTTTCACTTCATTAATCACGGTATCATCCACGCGGTAAGCATCACGCCCAATGCATGGACCAATCGCCACATAAATATCAGTCGCATCAATCTGTTCAACCTCTTTTAAAGTACGTAACATTTCATGCATCATGCCATCTACTGTCCCACGCCATCCTGCATGAGCGACTCCAATTAATTCATGTTTAGGGGCATAGAAGTAAAGAGGAGTACAGTCCGCATAGAACGTCGCTAACACAACGTCTTTTTCTGTTGTATATAATCCATCTGTCGCTTTAATTCCAGATTCAAAACTATGAACACCAGCTCCTAAATCAGCTGATGTCACTTTATGAACAGCGGTTGTATGCATCTGTTCTGCAAATACCCATTTTTCTAATGGCATCTCAATCGCATCAGCAACCACTTGACGATTTTTTAAAACGGCTTCTGGTTCATCTCCAACATGATAAGCAATATTTAAGCCTTCAAATTTATCAATCGATGTTCCACCCTTAATTGTCGTAAATCCAGCAATTAAATTCTCATTTTTATTCATCCATGATTCAATGAACAATAGATTTTCCTTTAAAATAAATGGTTCTTTCATCATATCACCTCATCATTATTATAACAGAGCACAAGAAAAAGATGTAAAAAAAGATAAACTCTTCACATAGATTCCCTTCATTAGGTTAAACTAATAAATAATTAATCATGAAGAGGAATAAAGTTATGAAAAAGAAAAATACAACCTTTGCCGTCATTGGATGCGGACAATTTGGAGGAAGTGTCGTTTCAGAGTTAGCTAGCCAAGGAGCAGACGTCATTGCCATTGATCGAAATGAAGATGTAATAAAAAAATATGTCAACATTGCGACACATACTATTGTCTTAGATTCAACCGATGAAGAATCATTAAGAAGCATCGGAATTCGTAATGTTGACCACGTGATTATTGGAATCGGTCAAGATATTCAAGGAAGTATCTTAACAGCTCTTTTATTAAAAGAAATTGGCGTCAATAAAGTAACAGTGAAAGTTGTGAATGATTATCATAAAAAAGTCATCTTAAAGATTGGTGTAGATAACGTCATTCAGCCTGAAAAAGATACTGGGAAGCGTCTCGCACATCAAATGCTTTCAGACCGGATTCTAGATTATATTGTCTTAGCAGATAACTACAGTATCATTGAAATCCTAGCTGTTGGACCAGTGATTGATCATACATTGATAGAATTAAATATTCCCACACGATTTAGGATTAATATTACCGCGATTAAACGCCAAAATAGTATTATCGTTCCACAAGCAAATACCTCAATTATTACTGGTGATAGATTACTTGTTATCGGTGAAAACAAAGATTTAACTGAATTTAATCATTGGTTATTAGATGACTAATCTAAAAAAATAGACTTCCAAATGGAAGTCTATTTTTATTACTACGTTTTTTATCAGATGCTTAAGCACTTTGATTTCATTCACATAGATTGTAGTATAAATCATGTAAGAAAAATAATAATCTATCTCTTTGTTATCTCAATCAGTGATCTACGTTTAAATCAATGATAAACTAAAAGATAGGTAACTAATCGCCAATTGGCACATATAGTTGAGAGTAAAAGGTGATGATTAGTTTGAAAAAGTGAGCTTGATTAAAGATACTATTTATGCTGCTGATTTAAAACACGCACAAAAACTCTACAATAATAGCATAGAAAAATTCGTCTAATCATGTTAAAATAATCTAGAATATAAAAAATTGATCCGTGGTGATCAAAATAAATCGTCGACCTTCAAGTGAAAAAGGGACGACCAATAATAAAGAGGGATTTTTTATGGACAAGAAAGATACAACATTTGCCGTCATTGGGTGTGGACAATTTGGTGGGAGTGTCGTTGAAGAATTAGCTCGTCAAGGAGCAGACGTCTTAGCGATTGATTGTAATGAAGAAGTGATTAAAAAATATGTTAACATTGCAACACAAGCCATTATTTTAGATTCAACAGATGAGGAAGCATTAAGAAGTATCGGAATTCGTAATATTGACCACGTGATTGTGGGAATTGGGCAAAATATTCAAGCAAGTATCTTAACAGTTTTACTGCTAAAAGAAATTGGTGTGAATAAAGTAACCGTAAAAGTTGTGAATGATTATCATAAAAAAGTAATTTTAAAAATTGGAGCTGACTCAGTCATTCAACCAGAAAAAGATACAGGAAAACGTCTAGCACATCAAATGTTATCCGACTTTGTTTTAGATTATTTAGTGCTATCAGATACCTATAGTATCGTTGAATTACTAGCAGCGGGACCTATCATTGGTCAAACCTTAATTGATTTAAATATTCCTCAACGTTTTGGTATCAACATTGCTGCTATTAAACGTAACTATAACATCGTCGTTCCACAAGCGAACACAGAAATTAAAGAAGGCGATGTCTTATTAGTCATTGGAGAAAATAAAGATATCAGTGAATTTGATCACTGGCTTTTGCATAGCTAAAAGAGTTCATTTATGGACTCTTTTTTTACTCTCTATGTTAAAACACAAACAAGTGATTAATTGATATTATTGTGGATCAATTTAATCGAAGAAAAACATAATAGAGCCTTTAATTAAAGCACTTGTTCATTGCACCCGCTACTAATTTATCCTTTTTAGTTAATCAACAACTCATCCATTCATTTGATAGCGCACATGAGTTCATCTTCTTCTAATCTAGGAGCATTTAAAGTTTATCAAAATTATGAATATGGTGTGGAAAAAAAGTGAAAAATATATACTGTACACAAAAAAATAAAGAACTAACAAGCAGATTATGATATACTAACTTCATTATCAAAATTAGTTTCAAGATTCAAGCGAGGGATAGATATGACATTCAAAAAAGTAGGCTTAATGGTTTCAGCATTACTTGTCACAGTAGGATTAGCTGGGTGTGGAGCAGCCAATTTACCAGAAGGTGACGTTAAAATCGTGAATCAAGAAGTATCAGGAGTTATTGGATTATTATTAGAGTCAGCAGATTATGGACCAAACCAAAGTACTGTTGCATCCATGCTTTTACCAACTGGATCATCTTATGACATTAACATGACAGTTGAACAATATGAAAATGGTGAATTAGTCAATACGATTGATATTCCGACGTATACAACAGAAACAATGGAGAAAAACTCAATTGTTCATATGATCTTAAACATCGGACAAGGTGATGTAAAATCAATTTTCTCTATTGCGGAAGTCGATAAAGAAAAAACAACAAACGATAAAAATCCAGAATATAAAGCAGTAAAAACAGATGCACCGGCTATCAACTTTGAAAACCGTGTGGCTATTGAACAATATGGTGGAGCATTAAATCAAGATGTTGTTTTAGCAGCTTATACAACAGGTGGATCAGCTGCCATTAATCTCGAGACATATCAAGATGAGGTGGCAAACTACAATACAGTATCTGTTGTTAAGGCCAATATTACTCAAAAATAAAACAAAAGCGTTGCTATTTTTAGCAACGCTTTTTCTGTTAAAGCTACTTAAAAAACGAAAGAAAAAAGCTCTCACCGAAAGATGAGAGCCTAATGATTAAATCTCCATAATGATTGGTAAAATCATTGGACGACGTTGTGTTTTATTAAATAAGAATGGTGAAACCACATCACAAATCGCTGACTTTAATTCCTCAGTTGAGAAATGTTTTGAAGATTGTAATTTATGTAAAACAACTTCGCGAACAGCAATCTCCGTATTTTTAATTAAATCTTCAGATTCTTTCATATAAACGAATCCACGAGAAACGACATTTGGTCCGTTTAATAAACGTTTTTCAGAGCGTTTAATTGAAACCGCCACAATAACAAGACCATCTTCTGATAAAATTTTACGATCACGGATAATTTCAGTTCCGACATCTCCTAAACCACTATTATCAGTATAAACCGTTCCTGATGGAACACGGCCTGCCAAGCGAGCACCATGTTGATTAAACGCTAAGACTTCACCATTATTCATCACGAAGCAATTCTCTTCAGGAACACCACATTGCATTCCAAGTTGAGCATGGACACTTAACATACGATATTCCCCGTGAATTGGTAAGAAGTATTTTGGACGCATTAAGCTTAACATTAATTTTAACTCTTCTTGTCCTGCATGACCTGATGTATGAATATCCGTTAATGGGCTATGAGTAATAACTTCAGCTCCAGCACGGTATAACGCGTTAATCGTACGACCAACACTTAAAGCATTTCCTGGAATTGGTGAAGATGAGAAAATCACTGTATCACCTGGAATAATTTGAATTTGACGATGTGTTCCATTCGCAATACGAGAAAGTGCAGCTAAAGGCTCCCCTTGAGAACCAGTACATAAAATTGTGACTTCCTCTTGTGGTAAATGCTTAATTTCATTAGCTGAGATAAACGTATCTTCTGGACAATGAATATAACCATATTCTAAACCGATTTTAATTGTGGCTTCCATACTACGACCGAAAATGGCAATTTTACGATTCGTAGCCACACAAGCCTCAACAATCTGTTGAACACGGTGAACGTTTGATGCAAAGGTCGCAATAATAATACGCCCTTTAATCTTTTTAAACGTATCTCCTAAATTCTCTCCAACACGACGTTCAGAAATCGTGAAAATTGGTAATTCACTATTCGTACTATCTGATAAAAGACATAGGACACCTTCTTCACCTAAACGTGCCATTTTAGCATAATCTGCTGGTGGTCCGATTGGGGTAAAGTCGAATTTAAAATCTCCTGTATGAACGATGGTTCCATGAGGTGTTTTAATCGCAATCCCGTAAGAATCTGGAATACTATGATTCGTGCGGAAGAATTCAAATGTAAAGTGTTTTGATTTAATGACCGTTTCAGAATTAAACTCAACAATGTTGGCTTGACGCAATAATTTACGTTCTTCTAATTTATTTTTAATAAGTCCGATTGCTAATTTACCAGCATAAATTTTAGGAAGTTTTAATTGACGTAATAAAAATGGGATCCCACCGATATGATCTTCATGACCATGAGTAATAAATAAACCGACAATTTTATCTTGATTATCAATTAAATATTGATAATCTGGAATCACGTAATCGACTCCTAATAAATAATCTTCAGGGAACTTGATTCCCGCATCAATAATACAAATTTCATCTTTGTACTGAACACAGTACATATTTTTCCCAACTTCACCTAAACCACCAAGTGCGAAAATTGCCACATCATTTGGCTTAAAGTGAGAGCTCTTTTTACGTTGACTCATAGTACACGCCCTCTCATTAAATGTAATTGTTATTTCTTCAAAAAAATTAATCCATTTTTACGCAAATTAATAGTTCCCTAAAACGTCTCTGGTCCTTAACTTAGTTTGGACATCCTGCTAACATTATAACACGAGATTCATAAAAGGTCGAAAAAATAATCTTCAAATCAAAATCTTATTAAAGTCTACAACCAACATTACTTATTATACCATTACATCGGGTCAATATAACAGATTAGGACTTGAAATTATGTAATAAATTTACTATGATGAATGAAACAGTACAAAATTTTGACATACTAACATGAAGGATGTGAGATAAGATGAAGAAAAGTTTAATTTTATTTGATATCGATGGTACACTCTTACAAAGTGACATCAATCAAATTCCAGTGAGCACGATTGAGGCCATCCAAAAATTAAAAGAAGCAGGACATGAATTAGCCGTTGCTACAGGACGTGCTTTATTTTTAGTAGACGAACGTATTAGACAGTTACCGTTTAGTACATTTGTGACGGCCAATGGACAACATATTACACATCATGGGGAAGTCGTTTATGAAAATGCCATTCCAACTGAAGTTGTTGAAAATTTAATTCAAGAAACAAATAAATTAGAGATGGTCATTGGATTATTATCAGCCACTCGATCAACTGTCACAGGAATGAATGATGATGTGATTGAATCGTTTAAACGGGTTTCAATGCCATTACCCGAAATCATTGAAAACATTCATCAGAAAGAGGCTATTCTTCAAGCATGGTACTTCTCAGATGATTTCAAGCATCTACCTGAAACATTCAAAAACGACCTTCGTTTCGTTCCTTGGTTAAGTTTTGGAGCTGATATTGTGCCACTAAATGGATCAAAAGCTGAAGGAATTAAACAATTAATCAACCATTTATCAGAGAAGCCAGAACAAATCATTGCTTTTGGCGATGGTCATAACGACATCGAAATGTTACAACTAGCTGACATCGGAGTAGCGATGGGAAATGCAAGCGATGAAGTTAAAGCGCATGCTGACTTTGTCACAAAAAGAATCGATGAAAATGGAATCTATTATGCCTGTGAAACACTAGGTTTATTTTAATACTATATAATAAGGAAAGAAGAGGGCAATTCATCATGAGTGAACCGACGCCATTAGAATACATTGAACAACTATTAGACGAACAACGCTTTGATGAAGCAGAATCCCTGCTTCTCGAGCAACTCGATCGTCAAACAAACCTAGCCGCTGTCTATAATGCGTTAGCCATTATTTCTATTGAATCGTATCAAGATTACAGACGAGCAGAGAAGTATTATCGTCAAGCGATTACCTATCATGAAGATTCACCGACGCTATATTTTAATCTAGCAATTTTATATGAACAATTTTTAAATCAGCCGTTAGAGGCCATCACATGTTATGAAAAAGCGATTGACCTCGACCCGAAGTATGTAGATGCCTATCTCAATTTAGCTGAACTTTGCATTGATTTAAATGATGATGTTGAACTAGCTTTTAAATGTAGCGAAAAAGTAGAGGAGCTTGAGCCCGATCATGCACGTAACTTAAATAACTTAGGCTGTCTTTATATTAAATATAAGCAAGATGCAGAAACTGCTATTCCATACTTTGAAAAATCAGTGAGCTTATCAACGAATCCCGCTACAGCACTGGCCAACTTAGCGGATGCTTACGTTCGTGCTGATCGATTTGATGACGCGAAAGAAGCGTATGAAGAATCACTTCGATTAGAGCCAGACAATACACTCGTTTGTCATAACTATGCCCATATTTTAAGACATCATTTCAAAGCTTATGAAGAAGCTATTGAATATTATCGACAAGCGATTAAACTCGATCCATACTCTTTAGTTTCTTATCATGGGTTACGCTCGTTATATGCCCATGACTTACACGATCCAAAGAGTGGGGTAGAAGTCCTGATTTCAGCCTTACCTTATTTTAAAAATGAAGAAGGGCTTGTATTAGAAATCGCCAATATCTATGATTTTGAATTAGATAACCATAAACAAGCTGTTCACTACTATGAACGCGTCTTAGAGATTAACCCGAATAACCTTTTAGCGCTAAATGCACTCGCTTATTTAAATGTAGAAATTTTTAAAAATTATTTAGCGGCTTTAGATTACTATCTTCGCGTGTTAGAAATTGATGATCAAACACCAAGTACTTATGTGAATATTGGCCATCTTTACTTCTATCACTTATCAGACTATAAATCTGCTAAATTGTATTACTTAAAAGCAGACGCCTTGATTGAAAAACGAGGAACCCCAGTGAAATATGCCGGTGAATTATATTATAACCTGGGGGTAATTTATGAAAATTACTTAGCAGATGACTATCATGCGATGGAGGCTTATGAAAAAGCAGTCTCATATGGAAAAGATAAAAATGCTGAGAAAAAACTAATGACATTATACGTAAAGAAACCACAACGTGTACATTAAAAAAGACCGATTCTTCATCGGTCTTTTTTTTAGAATTCTAATGGTTTTGCATTTGGGATTGGTGCTAAAGGTTGATCTTGATTAATACGATCAATGAATAAATGACCATTTAAGTGATCAATTTCATGTTGGAAGACAATTGACACATAATCACGTAAACGGAATTTAATTAGTTGACCTTTCGCATTATACCCTTGAATAGTGATGCGGCGGTAACGAGGAACTAATCCTTCAACCTCGCGGTCAACAGATAAACATCCTTCACCCATTGGTAAATAAGTCATTTCTTCTGAGTAGCTAACGATTTTAGGATTAGCTAATGCTAATGAATAAAGTTTTCCTTTTTCATCTTCTGTATGCACAGCAATAATACGCTTATCTAAGTTTAACTGAGGTGCTGCTAAACCAACACTTTCACGTAATTGATACTTTTCAGCAATCTCAGGTGTTTGACTGTTAATAATAAATTGTAGCATGTCATTCATTAATTTAACATCTTCTTTGCTTAACGGGATTGGTACTTCAGTAGCTACTTTTGCTAATGTTGGATGTCCCTCGCGAATAATGTCTTTCATAGTGATCATTAAGAACCCTCCATTCTAACTTAGTTTCTATTATAACAAACAAATAGTTATTTGGCTAATGGGACAAAAAAGGAAATTAAAATAAAACAAAAGAGGTGCCGAAACACCTCTTATTTATCATAATTAATTATCTTTTCCCTTACTCACACTATTAAGAAATTAACGGCAGCAGCAGCATCCGATAATAACAAGTAAAATAAAGAGAACTAGGAAAAATGCACATCCATTACCAAAATTATTTTCTCCACAGCACATTTTACATACCTCCTTGTTTGTACACCTAATATATAATACGCTGTTTGATTAATTTCGTTCATCATTTCTAATGAATTAGAATGATTCATTTATGAATTAATAGCCACAACCGCATCCGCCGCAACCACAGCCACCACATCCGAAGCCACATCCGCAACCACAGAGGATGATTAGAATAAAGAGAACTAAAATGAAAGCACAGCAACATCCACCGAAACCGCAACCTCCACTACATCCTCCTCCATATCCTGCAACTGGTACGACAGGTACGCAAGGTTGAGCACAGCCATAACCTACTCCATTGTAATACATGAGTAATTCCTCCTTTTTATTTAGGGCTCACTATATCATACGTAAGAGGAAGTAAAAGGTTAGTGCAAACTAAATCATTCAAATAAAAATGATTAAACGGACCAAGTCGCTACATGCCCCTCTAAAAGAGGGAGGGGCACTTAATTAGCACCCACAACCACAGTTGTTATTAAATCCATCGCAACCTCCGCCGTTGAAGCATCCACAACCACAGATGATCGCTAACAAGATGAATAACACTAAGATGAAGGCAAATCCGCCACAACCTCTACCACAGTTATTTAACACTGGTGCTACTGGAGCACAAGGTGCATAGCAATTATATCCATAATTATACATATATATTCTCCTTTCATTCTGTTGACTTCAAGATATCATACGCAAAAATGTCGACAGTGGTTAATAAATTTTAGGAAAAAGACATATTTTTAATCATTGATAAAAATAAAAAGGCTCTCGGAAGAGAGCCTTTACCCCACTATATGTCATTTAACTCAGTGAATTGGATGGATTAGCATCCACAACCGCATCCGCCGTTTCCGCAACCTCCACCGAATCCAAATCCACCACAGCTACAAATGATTGCTAATAAGATGAATAATACTAAGATGAAAGCGAAACCGCAACCTCCGCCATATCCAGCACCTCCACCATAGTTAACTCCAGAATAGCAAGGTGTATAGCAGTTATATCCATAATTATACATTTAAATTTCCTCCTTTAGATGATTACCTCAATATATCATACGTAATACCCTCAAAATGGTTAATATTTTTTATTAATCATTTTTGACGATTCAATCAGTTTACAAAGGATGATTTAGAATCCAAAACCGCAGCCAGTATTGTTTCCACCGAATCCACCACAACATCCGATGATCGCTAATAGAATGAATAATACGAGGATAAGAGCAAAATTGTGACCTCTTCCATTAGTAGTAGGTACTTGATAAGCAACAGGTGCATATCCACCATAACCATATCCACCAATATATCCTCCGTAGTTATAGGTACATCCTGTTCCGTAATTGTACATCATTTATCCCTCCTTCATTACTGATTACACTGTATTATACGCTCGAATTCAAAGTTGGTTCATGCTAAATACCTAATTGTTGTCGAAAGATAAAGTTTTTTTAAAGCCCTAATCGTGATAGAATATTATTACAGCATATGTAGTTATTTACATTAGGAGGAGAGGTTGGATGAATTTTAAAAAAAATAGAATTAAAAAAAAGCCACTTCAAATATTAAAGGATTATAGTACTGATTTCTTTGAACGTATAAAGGGAATAGATCGAATCACCTTAATTCTAGTCGCCATCTTATTTGGAATAGGTCTAATCATGGTATATAGTATTACGAGTATTTCTATCTATAACGGAGTAAAGGGCGATCCCTCTAATTTATTTATAAAAACATTAATTATGGGGATTGCAGGAATGATAGCAATGTTATGTGTTATAGCGATTCCATATCGTACTTTGAAAAATTTAAGTATATTGGCAGCTATTTTCTGTCCACTTATTTTAGTCGTGACTTTTTTATTTGCAGGAGGATCTGAGAATTCAGATGTAAAGAGTTGGTTCCAAATTGGATCCTTCAAATTACAACCTGCAGAATTTGTAAAGATTGGTATGATCATGGCAGTCGCTTGGTTAGTAGATCATCGTGTGAGAAAAGGAACCTATTATTTAAAAACGTGTAAAGGGATTAATTGGTCTATTACTTGGCAAAGCTTTATTTTTGTCATCTGTTACATTGGATTATGTACTGGTTTAGTCTTAATTCAACCAGATTTCGGATCAGCTCTTATTATTGGATTTATAGGCCTGATTATGTTTTTA
Organism: Turicibacter bilis; assembly: GCF_024499055.1. Lineage (NCBI taxonomy): Bacteria > Bacillati > Bacillota > Erysipelotrichia > Erysipelotrichales > Turicibacteraceae > Turicibacter > Turicibacter bilis. The sequence goes on from NZ_CP071249.1 coordinate 2,758,165, forward strand.
TCGACAGGGGTTAAATGGAAAGCGTTTAAACCTATCTTTTACTTCGGAGTATGTTTATTAGTAATAGGATTTATCATCATGTCAAAAGTATTTCCTTATCAATTAGAGCGTTTTGCTGTCTGGAAAGATCCATTTAATCATGCTAAAGGGTTCCAAAATGTCATGGGATATACAGCGATTGCTTTAGGTGGAATGACCGGCGTAGGGGTTGGAAATAGTACACAGAAATATGGTTATGTGTTAGAACCTCACAATGATATGATCTCAACCATCTTAGCAGAAGAATTAGGGGTATGGATGATTTTAGTCGTTATGGTCATTTATTTTTTCATTGCGATGCGTTGCTTCTTCACAGCTATCAAGTGTAAAGAGCTCTATGGCTCAATTGCAAGTATTGGTATTGGAGCTATTTTCTTAGTACAACCCCTTATTAACTTAGGTGGAGCAAGTGGAGCATTTCCATTAACTGGGGTAACCTTGCCATTTATTAGTTATGGAGGTTCCAGTTTAGTTTCTCTTTTCATAGGAATTGGTATTTACCTGAATATTTCAATGGAAAGAGCTGCTAAAGAAAAAAAATTAAAAGAGAAAAAGCAACACGATTTAAAAATGAAAGTTGTTCCTTTTCCTAAAGCTTAAATATCTTAATTGCCTTAGTCACAGACTAAGGCTTTTTTCATATGATAATGGTAAGAGGAGGCGATTGTTCTTAAGAATAATCAAATTACAGTCACTTAATAATTGTTAAACTATATATAATATAGTGACTAAGTGTAGCGAGGTGAAATAAAGTGGACAGTCAATTAGATGAATTTAAACAATTCGTGCGTAAATATCCAGGATTAAAATATGATGTTCGAAATGGAAAAGCTACATGGCAATCAATCTATGAAGAATGGTATCTATACGGCGAAGAAGATAGCCAGTGGGAAAAATACAAAGAAGTTCCGAATGAATCTAGTAACTCGACAACGCCAGCTACGAATAATAATAGTAACAACGCAAAAACAAACACCGAAACAAAATCATCCGGTAATAGTACGATGACCGGTGCAGAGATGATGACACAGGCTTTTCAATATCTTCAAAAAATGGATATGAATAAAGTTCAACAAACAATGGGCACCGTTCAAAAATTTATACAAATCTTCCAGTCATTACAAGGTGGTAACAGTGGAGGAGCTGGTGCATCTTTAGGCGCAGCAGCAAGTCAAAGACAATCATTCCCTGGATTATTTTCAAAGTTTGATGATTAGGAGATGAAGATATGGATATTATGTATCAGATTGTAAATAATATTGAACAACGAGACTATATTCGAATGTATCCGTTATGGTATAAGGAGTTAAATCGTAATCCGGAGAGATATCAAGAATTTGTGAATGAGATTGAAACAATAAAAAAACAATCTCAACCAACTAGGCTTCAAAAATTTGAAAAACAACTTAATTTTGCACAATTTATGTTGAAAATGATTAATAATAAATAGATATTTAGGAAATTCCAGCAACACATTTGGGACGAGGATAAGGGAAGCAAAGTATACAAAAAACGTCTAATTTTTAATTAGACGTTTTTTGGGCTCTTTGTCAACTGGTGTGGGTGAAGAAATTTTATACCTGTAATCGTGAGGGATTAAGCTGCTCGTTGAGCAGTTTGATTCCTTTTATTTTTTTGTTCAAAGGTGTACTTATGGATAATCAAAATTCTAGCTTTGAAATGATAGAAACTACGGTATCCAAAGGCCATGCGTTTAATCACTTTAATCTTGTTATTAATCCCTTCAAGCACTCCATTGGTATAAGATGTTTCAATCGTATTTTTGATATAATCTTGGTAGTTAGTTAATGTTTTTAAAGCTGTTTTCATTTCAGGTGAAAGTAAGTCAGAGGGGTTTTGAATGGCATGATGAAAAGCATCAAAGTTGCGAAGTTTGATGGCCTGTTTGATGGTTTGATAGAAGTCATAAGTGGCTTTTAATTCCGGATCTAAAGCGAGTAAAAAGTCGATGATTTCTTGTTGAGAAATCTGCTTTTTGAAACAGTTAGAATAGAAGTAGTGGGTAGAATGGATATCCTCTTGGGCTTTTAATAAAAGGCGCCAATAATGTTTGAATTTATTGTAGAATTCTTTGTTTTGGTTCATGAAGCGAATACGAGTTTTATTGAGGGCACGAGATAAAAGTTGAACGACGTGGAACTTATCTAAAACAATTTTAGCGTTGGGAAACACCTCTTTAATGAGTGTCATATACGGAGCATACATATCAATAACAACGTGAGTTACACCTTCACGGGCCTCCTTAGAAAATCGCATGAAATAAGGTTTTAAAGTGCTTAGACGACGGTCTTCAACGATATCAATTAACTTCCCATTAGAAGCATCACAAAAAATGAATGACATAGCCCCTTCCGCTGATTTGACCGACTTAAACTCATCAAAACAAAGCACCTTTGGAAGAGAGTTAAAATGAAGGGGTTGTTCCTCGTACGATGTATGAATGATCCGATTGACCGTTGAATGGGATACGTTGAGTTCACGGGCAATATCTGACTCGGATTTTTTATGGCTAGCCTCTAGGAAAATGGCTTGTTTAAGGGGATTAGAAAGGTAACAATTAGATTCTACGAGAGAGGTTTTAAGCGTAAAGGTACGATCACAATGACGGCATTTATAGCGTTGCTTTTTTAAATCGAGATAGGTATCAAAGCCAGAGAGTTTCATCATCTTAATACGAGAGGTTTTGAAGCCGTGTTTAATGATTTGTGAGTCAAAGAGATGACCACAGTTGTAACAATGGGTCGGTTGAAAAGAGAGGATACCAGAAATGACCTTAGAGCGGATCCCGTTAATCTGAACATCTTCCATCCAATTTTCTGAAAAAGTAATATTTTTATCTTTTAAATCGAGTAAAGTTAAGATACAATTATTGTGAGACATAAACCCAATCCTTTCGTGTTTTTTTTGGTCAATTACATGGTATAGAATTTGGGACGTGATGTCTCTTTTTTTATACTTATTTTTTATTCCAAATAAAAGAAGTGTGGGAATCACCCACACCAAATATTATAGAACCGTTTTTTGTATAAGTGATTCATTAATTAACATGATTTTTTGTTTTTAGATTTCACATTTAAAAGAGATGATTAGTAAAATACAATTAATTAGTCAATATAATAGGGTTATGATATAATTAAAGACGGTGGTTAAATTGTTAAATAATAGTGAATACATAGAATTATGTGAAGCAATAGGTGATGAAATCTTATCACTTCCAATTTGTCAAACCTATAAAAAACTACAACATGAAATAAACAATAATCTAGAGATTCTTCAATTAATAAACGAATTTGAAAAAGCAAAAGTAAGTTATGCAGATGTAGAAAGATATGGAGGTAAATATCATCCTGACTATAAAGACGTTTCAGAAAGGTTGATTGAGGCGAAATCTAACTTGTTTCAAAATCCTTCTATTAAAGCATTTAAAGCATGTGAGAAAGAGATTCAATCAATTTTAGATGAAATAGCAAAACATATCTCTCAAACAATAGAATTCAAAATTGAAAAGAAGAATAAGGCATGTGGATGTGGTAGCGGGAATTGTTCACGCTAAACTTTAGGAGGAAAAGGAATTGGATCAAAGACGAATTCAAGTTATTGTGTATACAAGAAAATCAAGTGTACAACAGAAATTATCGCAATTTGGGCATGTAGTTTATGTGTCGAAAAAGATGAATTATGTGTGCTTATATATTAATGAAAAACAAAAAGATAGCATTATATCTAAAATTAAAAATCTTCATGGCATTCAGAAAATTGAACTAGGACCTGAGGTTTTAGAAGCAATAAAATAAATTTAAAGGTGTTAAGTAAAAAAACTTGACACTTTTTTTTCATCCTGTTATAATCATAAATGTCGTGTTAAGGGAAAATGCTTAACAGTATAAATTTGAATATAATTGGAGGAATATATAATGGTAAAATTACGTTTAACTCGTATGGGTTCTAAGAAAAAACCTTTCTACCGTATCGTAGCATCTAACTCAGTAAGTCCACGTGACGGACGTTTCATCGAAGTAATCGGGACATATAACCCAGTTGCCCAACCAGCTATCGTTTCAATCAACGAAGAATTAGCAATGAAATGGTTACGTAATGGAGCACAACCAACTGATACAGTTCGTGCTTTATTCTCAGCTGAAGGAATTATGACTAAATTCCACAACGAAAAATACTCTAAATAATGATGAAAGCAACGGTGAACTATATTTCATTAATTGAAAACTTGATTCGCCCGCTTATTCAACATCAAGAGGATCTACGTATAAAAGAATTTCCAAGTGAGGCAGAATACATTTTATTTCAAGTCATGGTTAATGAAGAAGATTTAGGACGTGTTATTGGTAAACAAGGAAAGATAGCAAATGCAGTTCGTACAATTGCTTATGCAGCGGGATCTCAACAACATAAAAAGATAAAAATCAATTTTGATTCTTATTAATAGCTACCACTCTAAGGATAACTATTCTTAGAGTGTTTTTTTATTATGAAAATAGTAATAATAAATAATAGGTGGTATAAGATTTATAAAAGTGCCAATAATAGATTGAGGAAAAAGCTTTAACAAAATTCAACGACAGTGATAAACTACTAATACAAGTCGATGAGACAAATTAAATAAGCGCCCATAGCTCAATTGGATAGAGCGTTTGACTACGGATCAAAAGGTTAGGAGTTCGACTCCTCTTGGGCGCGCCATAAAAAAAGTTTGAAAAGTGTTTGACAAGGTTCGACAACAGTGATAAACTAATACAAGTCGATGAGACAAATTGAATAAGCGCCCATAGCTCAATTGGATAGAGCGTTTGACTACGGATCAAAAGGTTAGGGGTTCGACTCCTCTTGGGTGCGCCATAAAAAGTTTAAAAAAGTGTTTGACAAGGTTCGACAATAATGATAAACTAATACAAGTCGATGAGACAAATTGAATAAGCGCCCATAGCTCAATTGGATAGAGCGTTTGACTACGGATCAAAAGGTTAGGGGTTCGACTCCTCTTGGGCGCGCCATAAAAAAGTTTAAAAAGTGTTTGACAGAAAGAGACAGACATGATAAACTAATAAAGTCGCCAAAACAAGGTGACACGAAGTTCTTTGAAAACTAAACAGAACGTCAACAAACATTTATTTAAGAATTAAGTTTCTTAAGGAAGCTTAGGATAAAAACAAACATTTAATTATGGAGAGTTTGATCCTGGCTCAGGATGAACGCTGGCGGCGTGCCTAATACATGCAAGTCGAGCGAACCACTTCGGTGGTGAGCGGCGAACGGGTGAGTAACACGTAGGTGATCTGCCCATCAGACGGGGACAACGATTGGAAACGATCGCTAATACCGGATAGGACGAAAGTTTAAAGGTGCTTCTGGCACCGCTGATGGATGAGCCTGCGGCGCATTAGCTAGTTGGTAGGGTAAAGGCCTACCAAGGCGACGATGCGTAGCCGACCTGAGAGGGTGAACGGCCACACTGGGACTGAGACACGGCCCAGACTCCTACGGGAGGCAGCAGTAGGGAATCTTCGGCAATGGGCGAAAGCCTGACCGAGCAACGCCGCGTGAATGATGAAGGCCTTCGGGTTGTAAAATTCTGTTATAAGGGAAGAACGACTTTAGTAGGAAATGGCTAGAGTGTGACGGTACCTTATGAGAAAGCCACGGCTAACTACGTGCCAGCAGCCGCGGTAATACGTAGGTGGCGAGCGTTATCCGGAATTATTGGGCGTAAAGAGCGCGCAGGTGGTTGATTAAGTCTGATGTGAAAGCCCACGGCTTAACCGTGGAGGGTCATTGGAAACTGGTCGACTTGAGTGCAGAAGAGGGAAGTGGAATTCCATGTGTAGCGGTGAAATGCGTAGAGATATGGAGGAACACCAGTGGCGAAGGCGGCTTCCTGGTCTGTAACTGACACTGAGGCGCGAAAGCGTGGGGAGCAAACAGGATTAGATACCCTGGTAGTCCACGCCGTAAACGATGAGTGCTAAGTGTTGGGGGTCGAACCTCAGTGCTGAAGTTAACGCATTAAGCACTCCGCCTGGGGAGTACGGTCGCAAGACTGAAACTCAAAGGAATTGACGGGGACCCGCACAAGCGGTGGAGCATGTGGTTTAATTCGAAGCAACGCGAAGAACCTTACCAGGTCTTGACATACCATTGACCGTTCTAGAGATAGGATTTTCCCTTCGGGGACAATGGATACAGGTGGTGCATGGTTGTCGTCAGCTCGTGTCGTGAGATGTTGGGTTAAGTCCCGCAACGAGCGCAACCCCTGTCGTTAGTTGCCAGCATTCAGTTGGGGACTCTAACGAGACTGCCAGTGACAAACTGGAGGAAGGTGGGGATGACGTCAAATCATCATGCCCCTTATGACCTGGGCTACACACGTGCTACAATGGTTGGTACAAAGAGAAGCGAAGCGGTGACGTGGAGCAAACCTCATAAAGCCAATCTCAGTTCGGATTGTAGGCTGCAACTCGCCTACATGAAGTTGGAATCGCTAGTAATCGCGAATCAGAATGTCGCGGTGAATACGTTCCCGGGTCTTGTACACACCGCCCGTCACACCACGAGAGTTTACAACACCCGAAGTCAGTGGCCTAACCGCAAGGAGGGAGCTGCCTAAGGTGGGGTAGATGATTGGGGTGAAGTCGTAACAAGGTATCCCTACCGGAAGGTGGGGATGGATCACCTCCTTTCTATGGAGAAAGAGACGTTCTGTTTAGTTTTGGAAGAATTTCTTCCAAAGTTGATCTTTGAAAACTAGATATCTTCATTCAGAAGAAACAAACAATAGATTTGATTTAGGTTAAGTGAATAAGGGCGCACGGAGGATGCCTTGGCACTAGGAGTCGAAGAAGGACGCGACAAACGGCGAAACGCCTCGGGGAGCTGTAAGTGAGCATTGATCCGGGGGTATCCGAATGGGGAAACCCGCTAGTGGTTATACGCTAGCACCATATGGTGAATACATAGCCATATAGGAGACAGACCCAGGGAACTGAAACATCTAAGTACCTGGAGGAAAAGAAAGAAAAATCGATTCCCGTAGTAGCGGCGAGCGAAGTGGGAAGAGCCCAAACCGGATTTATCCGGGGTTGTAGGACCTTCATAATTGACAAATCATGATAGCCGAATGGTCTGGGAAGGCCAACCGTAGGGGGTGAGAGTCCCGTAGGTGAAATTGTGAGATGCATGGAAGGAATCCTGAGTACGGCGGGACACGTGGAATCCCGTCGGAATCAACGAGGACCATCTCGTAAGGCTAAATACTACCTAGTGACCGATAGTGAACCAGTACCGTGAGGGAAAGGTGAAAAGAACCCCGGAAGGGGAGTGAAAGAGAACCTGAAACCGTGTGCCTACAAATAGTCAGAGCCCGTTAATGGGTGATGGCGTGCCTTTTGTAGAATGAACCGGCGAGTTACGATATCGTGCGAGGTTAAGCAGAAGATGCGGAGCCGTAGCGAAAGCGAGTCTGAATAGGGCGAAGAGTACGATGTTGTAGACCCGAAACCGTGTGAGCTAGCCATGAGCAGGCTGAAGGTCAGGTAACACTGACTGGAGGGCCGAACCAGGGCACGTTGAAAAGTGCTTGGATGACTTGTGGCTAGGGGTGAAATTCCAATCGAACACGGATATAGCTGGTTCTCTCCGAAATAGCTTTAGGGCTAGCCTCGATGTTAAGTCTACTGGAGGTAGAGCACTGAATGGGTGATGGCCCCACCTCGGGGTACTGATCTCAATCAAACTCCGAATGCCAGATAGATATAATCGGGAGTCAGACTGTGGGTGATAAGGTCCATGGTCAAAAGGGAAAGAGCCCAGACCGCCAGCTAAGGCCCCCAAGTGTCCGTTAAGTGGAAAAGGATGTGGAGATGCACAGACAACTAGGAGGTTGGCTTAGAAGCAGCCATCCTTTAAAGAGTGCGTAATAGCTCACTAGTCGAGTGACTCTGCGCCGAAAATGTACCGGGGCTAAACGGACCGCCGAAGCTGCGGATTGACTTTAGAGTCAGTGGTAGGAGAGCGTTCTAACAGCGGTGAAGCAGTACCGGAAGGAGCTGTGGAGCGGTTAGAAGTGAGAATGCCGGTGTGAGTAGCGAAAGATAGGTGAGAATCCTATCCATCGAAAGCCTAAGGTTTCCAGGGGAAGGCTCGTCCGCCCTGGGTAAGTCGGGACCTAAGGTGAGGCCGAAAGGCGTAGCCGATGGACAACAGGTTGATATTCCTGTACCACTTATTAAACTGATGGAGTGACGGAGAAGGCTAAGTTGAGCGTGTGATTGGATTCACGTGTAAGCAGTGAGGTGGTCATGTAGGCAAATCCGCATGGCATAACATTGAGCTGTGATGCCGAAGCCGAATGGCGAAGTCAACTGACGTCACGCTTCCAAGAAAAGCTTCTAGGGTTAATTTAATAAGTGCCCGTACCGATAACCGACACAGGTAGGCGAGGAGAGAATCCTAAGATGAGCGAGAGAACTCTTGTTAAGGAACTCGGCAAAATGACCCCGTAACTTCGGGAGAAGGGGTGCTTGTGAAAGCAAGCCGCAGTGAATAGGCCCAGGCGACTGTTTATCAAAAACACAGGTCTCTGCTAAACCGCAAGGTGATGTATAGGGGCTGACGCCTGCCCGGTGCTGGAAGGTTAAGAGGAGAGGTTAGCGCAAGCGAAGCTTTGAATTGAAGCCCCAGTAAACGGCGGCCGTAACTATAACGGTCCTAAGGTAGCGAAATTCCTTGTCGGGTAAGTTCCGACCCGCACGAAAGGCGTAACGATCTGGGCGCTGTCTCAACAAGAGACTCGGTGAAATCATAGTACCTGTGAAGATGCAGGTTACCCGCGACAGGACGGAAAGACCCCGTGGAGCTTTACTGTAGCTTGATATTGAGCACTGGTGGCACATGTACAGGATAGGTAGGAGACGAAGAAACCAGGACGCCAGTCTTGGTGGAGTCGCTGTTGGGATACTACCCTTGTGTCACTGGGGTTCTAACCCGTGGCCCTTATCGGGTCAGGGAACAGTGTCAGGTGGGCAGTTTGACTGGGGCGGTCGCCTCCCAAAGAGTAACGGAGGCGCCCAAAGGTTCCCTCAGAATGGTTGGAAATCATTCGAAGAGTGTAAAGGCAGAAGGGAGCTTGACTGCGAGACCTACAAGTCGAGCAGGGACGAAAGTCGGGCTTAGTGATCCGGCGGTACCGAATGGAAGGGCCGTCGCTCAACGGATAAAAGCTACCCCGGGGATAACAGGCTGATCTCCCCCAAGAGTTCACATCGACGGGGAGGTTTGGCACCTCGATGTCGGCTCATCGCATCCTGGGGCTGTAGTCGGTCCCAAGGGTTGGGCTGTTCGCCCATTAAAGCGGTACGCGAGCTGGGTTCAGAACGTCGTGAGACAGTTCGGTCCCTATCCGTCGTGGGCGTAGGAAATTTGAGAGGAGCTGTCCTTAGTACGAGAGGACCGGGATGGACACACCGCTGGTGTACCAGTTGTTCTGCCAGGAGCATAGCTGGGTAGCTACGTGTGGACGGGATAAACGCTGAAAGCATCTAAGCGTGAAGCCCCCCTCAAGATGAGATTTCCCATTCGAAAGAAGTAAGATCCCTTGAAGACGACGAGGTTGATAGGTCAGGAGTGGAAGTGTGGTGACACATGGAGCGGACTGATACTAATCGATCGAGGACTTAACCAAAGAAACTGAAGAAGATATCTAGTTTTGGAAGATTAACAACATCTTTCAATGGTCTAGTGATGATGGCAAGGAGGGCACACCTGTTCCCATACCGAACACAGAAGTTAAGCTCCTTAGCGCCGAGGGTAGTACGCAAGTGCGAGAGTAGGACGTCGCTGGGCCAAACCTATATGCGGGTGTAGTTTAATGGTAGAACTTCAGCCTTCCAAGCTGACTGTGAGAGTTCGATTCTCTTCACCCGCTCCAATTCGAATAGTCGCACTCTTAGAGTGCTTTTTTTATAATTTATGAAGATGCTTAAAGAGCATTTTTTTTGTTATCTAGAGGTATTTTAAACTCGATTATTTAGAAATTAAAATTTCTAGATGTTTAGAATTAATATCATGAACTTTCTATATGCAAATTTACAAATGAACTTTAATTGGGGTATACTATTATGGGATAATAAATCAAGAATTATTGTTGGAGGTCAGCTATGAATATAGGAGTTATAGGAGTCAATCATAATTCGGCACCCATTAGTGTAAGAGAAAAAGTATCATTTACAGATACAAAAAAGATAGAGGCTATAAACTCCTTATTAGATAAAGATATAAGTGAAATTGTTATACTATCTACATGCAATCGAAGTGAAATCTATGTTAGATGTGAAAATATACAGGAAAAAATAAATCTTCTAGCTAATTTTTATGAAGATTTTTTTGATGAGAAAGAAATTAAGAACTATTTATTTTCAAAGATAGGAAGAGACGCAGTCAGTCATATTTTCGAGGTTACAGCTGGCTTAGACTCCATTGTATTGGGTGAGGATCAAATTTTAGGACAAGTAAAAAAAGCACATGAATTTGCTATGCAATTGGGTTCAAGTAAAAAGGTTTTTAATAAACTTTTTAGAGAGGCGGTTACTACTGCAAAAGAGATTAAAACGACAACAAAGATTTCTGAACAGCCACTCTCTATTAGTTACATTGGTGTGAAACTTTTAAAAGAAAAAATTGGATGCTTACAAAATAAAAATGCATTGATAATTGGATATGGTAAAATGAGTCGACTAACAATGACTTATCTTCAAGAAGAAAGAATAGGAAATATATACCTAGCTAATAGAAGTCACGGTAAAGTTAGTAACATAAGCGATCAATTTCAAAATGTCATACCTATTCAATATGATGAAAGGTATGAAGTCTTACAAAATGTTGATATCGTTGTTAGTGCTACTGCTGCTCCTCATACAGTATTAAAATTAGATAAAATGCCAACATTAAATCATAGGATATATATGATGGATATTGCACTCCCACGGGATATTGATCCTAATATTAATACCCTTGACCATGTGGTAGTTTATGATATAGATGATTTAAAGAAAATTCATGATGAAAATGATGTCAAAAGAAATGAATTAGCAGGTATAGGATATCAAATAATTCATGAAAAAATTGATGAATTTATAGAATGGTTAGAATCAGCGAACATTGATCCTACTATTAAGTCATTAAATGAAAAATGTCTTGAAATTAAAGAAGATTCATTAGAATATTTATTTAGAAAATTAAATCTTGATGTAAGAGAACAGAAATTAGTTGATCGCATGATGGAGTCTGCTCTTAAGCGATTAATTAGAGAGCCCATTGTTAAATTAAAGCAAGTTAAAGATAAAGGAAAAAGAGACGAGTATATTAAATTAATCGAAGAATTATTTGAAGTTTAACCTGTGGAGGTACCTATATGATAAATGAAAAGTCAGAACAAATTTACAAAGAAGCGGTTGAGTATATTCCGGGCGGTGTTAATAGCCCCGTTCGAGCATTTAAATCAGTAGGTTTAAGTCCTATTTTCGTTGATCATGCACATGGAAGTAAGATTTATGATGTAGATGGTAATGAATATATTGATTATATCTGTTCATGGGGGCCTCTGATGTTAGGCCATTCTCCAAAAGAATTAAGTGAGGGAATAGAAGAGGTTATCAAAAAGGGAACAAGCTATGGAGTTCCTACTCAAATAGAAGTTGATATGGCAAAAATAATTGTTGAGGCTTATCCGGCCATTGATCAAGTTCGTATGGTTAACTCTGGGACAGAAGCAACTATGAGTGCATTACGAGTGGCAAGAGGATATACTGGAAGAAACAAAATATTAAAGTTTGAAGGATGCTATCATGGTCATTCCGATTCTCTACTAGTCCAATCAGGTTCAGGAACGATTACTTATGGGGTTCCAACAAGTCCAGGTGTACCAGATGATGTTGTTAAACATACATTAGTTTGTAAGTATAATGACTTAGATGCCGTAAGAGAAATTTTTAAAGAAGAAGGGAATGAGATTGCGGCAGTCATCGTGGAAACTATCTCTGGAAATATGGGATTAGTTAAAGGTAAACAAGAATTTATTGAATTACTACGAGAAGTATGTACTGAGTATGGGGCAGTTTTAATATTTGATGAAGTTATTACTGGATTTAGATTAAGTTATAATAGTTCTCCAGCCTATTTTGGTGTTAATCCAGATATGGTTTGCTTTGGGAAAATTATAGGTGCTGGTCTTCCTGTTGGAGCATACGGTGGAAAAAAAGAAATCATGAGTGTCGTTTCTCCTATTGGGCCTGTTTATCAAGCAGGAACTCTATCTGGGAATCCATTAGCGATGTATATGGGGAAAAAGAATTTAGAAATCTTAAGAGATAATCCTCAAATATATACTGAATTAGAGAGAAAAGCTAAAAAATTAGAGGATGGAATAAATACTAATTTAGAAAAATTAGATTTAGATTATACTGTGACTAGAGCAGGTTCTCTAGTATGCTTATTCTTTGCTAAAGGTCCTATTGAGAACTATGATGATGCAAAAAAATGTGATATAGAAAAGTTTAATAAGTATTTTGCCCAGCTACTAAAGCGAGGGATTTTAATTGGTCCTAGTCAATATGAAGCAATGTTCTTATCGAATGCTCATACTGACGAAGATATTGAAAAAACAATCGCAGCTAATTATGAAGCATTAAAAGTTGCACATAATTTATAATAGCAGAATAATATTAAACGAAATAAAATCCTCTATTTTACATCATTTAAAGAGATTTATCATAAAACATTTGAGAATAAGTATAACAAAAAAAAACCTAGCCATTTGGCTAGGTTAATTTTTTTCTCAAAAATAAATTCGATTTTATTTAGATAGACTAAGTAAGGTAGTAAATAGATGATGAATAAGGAGGTTAAGTATGAACAAAGCAGTACTCGTCGTAAGTTTTGGAACAAGTTATAAAGAAACACGAGATAAAACCATTAGAGCATGTGAAAAGAAAATACATGACTGTTTAAGTGATTATGATTTTTATCATGCTTATACTTCAGATAAGATCATTGAAAAGATAAAAATCAAGGATGGAATCCATATCGATACCCCAAAGCAATCTTTAGAAAATTTATATAAAAAGGGGTACCAAGAGGTAATTGTTCAATCACTTCATATTCTTTGTGGGGAGGAGTATCAGGAGTTAAGCGAAGTGGTCAGACAATATAAATCTAAATTCCAGAAGATTGTTTTAGGGAAGCCTTTACTAGTAGATCATGAAAATTATGATGAGGTTGTAGAGGCGATTGAGGATCAGCTACCTGATTTGAAAGAAAATGAAGCGTTAGTATTTATGGGACACGGTACGATGACTCAATCAAATGAACAGTATTCAAAAATAGAGTCTATGATAATAGGTCATGGAATCAATGCTTATGTAGCAACGTTAGAAGGGGACTTAAAGTTAGAACAGGTGATTGAGAATTTGCATTGTCAGAATATAAGAAGAGTTCATTTAATGCCACTTATGTTAGTTGCGGGCTATCATGCGGTCAAGGATATGACTGGTGATAAAAAAGATTCTTGGAAGAATGTATTGGAAAGAGAAGGATTTGAGGTTGAAGTTCATCTTCAAGGATTAGGAGAAAATATTAAGATACAAGAGATATTTGTGAAGCGTGCGCTGAAATGTCTGGAATCATTAAATATTATCAATTAGTTAAATATGAGTTTATGAAACAGTGATATACTTATAGTAAAGAAATTAGTACAGAAGATCGATATACAAGGAGATTTATGATGAAAGTAGTTGTTGGAACAAGAGGAAGTAAGTTGGCTCTTACACAAACAAATTGGGTCATTGATCAATTAAAAGAGCGAAACCCACAGGTTGAATTTGAAGTAAAGATTATTAAAACGAAAGGTGATTTAATTCAACATTTATCTTTAGATAAAATTGGCGATAAAGGATTATTTGTTAAAGAAATTGAGCAACAACTTTTAGATAAAGAAATCGATATTGCGGTACATAGTATGAAGGATATGCCTTCCACTTTACCTGCGGGGTTGAGATTTGCTGGAACGCCTGAAAGAGAAGATCCACGTGATGTTTTAATTTTAAAAGAGGGTTACAAGAATATTGATGATTTGCCACGAGGTGCTAAAATTGGGACAGGTAGTAAGCGACGAAAGTATCAATTATTAAAGTATCGACCAGATTTAGAGATTGTTCCAATTCGAGGGAATATTGATACACGTATTCAAAAGATTAAAGATGAAAATTTAGATGGAATCGTCCTTGCAGCAGCAGGGATGATTCGAGCAGGAATGACTGAACAAATCAGTTACTATTTCCCTGTTGATTTAATGGTTCCAGCCCCTGCACAAGGAGCACTAGCCATTGAGATTCGTGAGAATGATTTAGAAATTGAGAGTTTAGTTAATAGTATTAAAGATGAAGTGACACAAGTTCGAGTAGCTGCTGAACGAGGTTTTTTAATTGGTGTTAATGGAAGTTGCCATGTTCCTATGGGAGCTTATTGTGAGATTGTTGGTGATCAGTTGAAATTAACAGGGTTGTATGGAAATGAAGAGGGAAGTAAATTGGTTATTAAAACATTAGAAGGAAGTATAGAATCTCCGATTGATCTTGGAGTTGAGTTAGCCCAATTAGTCTTAAAGGAGTATGAGAATTATGAAGGGTAAAGTATACCTTGTAGGGGCAGGTCCTGGTGATTATAAATTATTAACGTTAAAAGGGTTAGACTGTATCAGGGAAGCAGATGTTATTGTTTATGATCGATTAGCTAATGTTAATTATTTAAAAGAGGCAAAATCAAACTGTGAGTTTATTTATGTTGGGAAGGCATCAAGTCAGCATACACTTCCCCAAGAAGAGATTAATCGCATCATTGCCGATAAAGCGAAGGAAGGAAAGATTGTCACACGCCTTAAAGGGGGAGATCCTTATGTATTTGGTCGAGGTGGAGAAGAAGGTGAAGTTTTAAAAGCTGAAGGTATCGATTTTGAAGTGGTTCCGGGAATTACGTCTGCGATTGGTGGGCTTTGCTATGCTGGAATTCCAATTACCCACCGAGACCATGCGTCATCTTTTCATGTCGTTACTGGTCATTTAAGAGCGGATGATAAAGAAAATCCTGAAATTAATTGGAATGCTTTAGCGAATACGGGAGGGACGCTTGTATTTTTAATGGGAGTGGCTAATTTGAAAAAGATTAGTGAGAACCTCATTAAAGAAGGGAAGCCGAAAGATACGCCAGTGGCTTTAATTAGTTGGGCGACGCGACCAAATCAAAGAGTGATTATTTCAACGCTTGATGAGGTTCATGAAACAGCGGTAAGAGAAAAGGTAAAGCCACCGACATTAATTGTGGTGGGATCGGTTGTGAATTTACGAGAGACGTTGAATTTCTTTGAGAATAAGCCGTTGTTTGGGAAAAATATCATGATAACAAGAAGTCGTACACAAAGTAGTTCATTAGTTGAGAAGATTATGGATTTAGGCGGGAACCCAATTGAGATTCCAACGATTAAGATTGAAAAGATTGAAAATAATGTGGCATTAGAGCAAGAAATCCGTGAATTAAAGGATTATACGTATTTAGTGTTAACGAGTAAGAATGCGGTTGATATTTTCTTTGATAAATTAGATGAGATGGAGTTGGATGCAAGAGCCCTTGCTCATGTAAAGGTTTGTGCGATTGGAGCGGCAACAGCAAGAGAGATTAAAGCAAGAGGAATTAGAGCGGATGTTATACCGAAGCGTTTTGTTGCAGAAGAGTTATATGAAGCATTAAAAGAACAGCTAACGTCTGAAGATAAAATTTTAATTCCAAGAGCGAAGAATGCTCGTGATTTCTTAGTGGAAAAATTAAGAGAAATTTGTGAAGTTAAAGAAGTTCATACGTATGAGAGTGTGATTGATCTCAGTAAGAAGGATGAAATCTTAGAGATTTTAAATCAAGAACGTGTGGATTATATTACATTTGCAAGTTCTTCAACGGTGAAAAATTTTGTAGAGATTATTGGAGAAGAAAATTTAGATAAAATTAAAAATTCTAAGGTGATTTCGATTGGTCCTGTCACATCAAAAACAGCGAGAGATTTGAATGTTGATGTATATAAGGAAGCAGAAAAGGCAACAATTGAGAAGATTGTGGAAGCCATTGTAGTTGAGTAATTTGGAGGTTTGAATTATGTTAAGAAGACCACGACGCTTAAGAGCAAATAAGGCAATTAGAAATTTAGTGAGAGAAACGAAGTTAAATGTAGAAGATTTTATTTACCCACTATTTATTGTTGAAGGTGAAGGAATTAAACGAGAAATTTCATCACTACCTGATGTGTATCATTTTTCAGTTGATAGGTTAGAAGATGAGATTAAGGAGTTAAGAGAATTAGGTCTTGAGCACGTCATCTTATTTGGGATTCCTCATGATCATGAAAAAGATGAGTGTGGGAGTGAAGGGTTTAATGAGAATGGTGTGATTCAACGTGCCGTTCGCCGTATTAAAGAAGTGGATCCAGAGATGAATGTGATTACGGATGTTTGCATGTGTGAGTATACGAGTCATGGCCATTGTGGAATTTTAAATGAACAAGGTTATGTCAAAAATGATGTGACTTTAGACTATCTAACTAAAATTGCGATTAGTCATGCGAAAGCAGGGGCTGATATGGTGGCACCTTCAGATATGATGGATGGTCGAATTAAGGCACTTCGTGATGGATTAGATGAGGCGGGATTTGAAAATATCGGAATTATGTCATATAGTGTAAAATATGCATCAACGTTCTATGGACCATTCCGAGAAGCGGCAAATTCAGCACCAGCGTTTGGGGATCGTAAAACGTATCAAATGGACCCTGCTAATTCGAATGAAGCTTTAATAGAAGCAGAGTTAGATGTCTTAGAAGGGGCAGACATTTTAATGGTCAAACCAGCTCTTTCTTATTTAGACGTCATTAGACGTGTGAAAGATCATTTTGATTTACCATTGGCAGCGTATAATGTGAGTGGTGAATATGCGATGCTAAAATCAGCAGTGAAAAACGGGATTTTAGCTGAAGGGGCGATTTATGAATCAGTGATGTCAATCAAGCGCGCCGGAGCAGATATTATCATTACTTATTTTGCAAAAGATTTAGCGAAGATGTTAAAAGAGATGAAATAAGTGTATGGCATAAAAAAAGCTGATTACGATAAATGGTAGTCAGCTTTTTTAAGTCTGTTAGGAGGGAGGTTTTTACGATGCTTTATCCAATTAATTTAGAGTTGAATCATGTTGAAATTGTGGTGATTGGTGGAGGAGAAGTAGCCTATCGAAAGTGTAAAAACTTTAGCGAGTTTAATAAATCGGTTAAGGTTGTGGCACCATCATTTATTGAATTATTTTATGAACTAGAAAATGTGGAATTAATCTGGGATAGTTATAAAGAAGAATATATTCAACATGCTCAGATGGTAGTGGCAGCAACGGATAATCAAGTGATTAATCAAGCTATTGGGGAGTATTGTCATCTCCATCAAAAACTTGTGAATGTAGTTGATAGTGTTAGTCTTTCTAACTACACAGTACCATCATATGTGAAAAGAGGCGATTTACTTTTAAGTGTCTCAACCGGCGGTAAAAGTCCATCATTGTCAAAAAAGATTCGGATGGAGTTGGAAAAAAAATATGATGATAGTTATGAGGAATATGTGCATCTGTTAGGTGTGGTGAGGCAACAGATTATTGAGCAGTATGAGGATGTGAAGGTCAGACGAAGGTTGATTCAAGAACTGATTAAACTCGATTTAGATGCACTTAAAGAAGAAGGTAGAAAGTATATGTCAGAGGGGGAATAGACTCCAATGATTTGGAATTTACGCAGTCATATTATTATAGATTTCTGACCATCCTTCTTATGAGATATGGAAAAATTTATATTTTTAACTCATCTAACGAAAGCAAATAAGAGACGTTAATAATCAAACATAAAAAATATTTTAAGGGTGAAAAAGAGGCATGATGTCTCTTTTTTCGAAGGTAAAAGAAGAGATTTGTGGTGGGGATACAATCATTGTTTTTATCATAATGACAACGCTTTTAAGTGATGTTAAGGTTGTAAGATTTTTATGGTTAATAGGAAGTATGTGGTAAAATTTCTTAGAAGGCTCCAGAAAAAAATTTTAAAAAAAGCTCTTGATTTTTTAAATATCGTGCCTTAAAATGTAACTAACAATTTGATTTGAATAAATCCTTTGACGAAGAAAGTAGCAATAAGGTCAACTGCCAAGCGAGCTAGTGTTGGTGAGAGTCTAGCCAGTTCTTATGTGTGAAACGCCCTTCTATGGAAATTATCACAAATATACATGAGTATAGAGTATGATAATTGGGTACTCCCCTTACAGAGCAGAGTGGATACAAGTTTGTTGTATCAATTAGAGTGGTAACGCGGTCAGTAGGTCGTCTCTTATGTTTATAAGAGATGACTTTTTTTATAAACATATGCCATTTTAATTGATGTAATAGAATGTATCAATAAGAGTGGTACCGCGGTAAAAGATCGCCTCTTGATTAAAGAGGCGGTCTTTTTTGTTTGTCGAAAAGGGTCAAATTAAATGAAAGAGAAAATAAGGAGGAGAAAAATTATGAAAAAGATGTTAATGGTTTTAATGCTAATGTTAGTGGGCGTTGTTGGTTGTGGTCAACAGGGAATCTCAATTGAAGATATCGAAAAAGAGGGAACGTTATTAGTTGGATTATCAGGAGATTATCCTCCATTTGAGTTCTACAAAATGATTGATGGAAAAGAGACATTAGTTGGTTTTGATGTGATGTTAGCTGAAAAAATTGCAGAGGAA
Organism: Turicibacter bilis; assembly: GCF_024499055.1. Classification (NCBI taxonomy): domain Bacteria; kingdom Bacillati; phylum Bacillota; class Erysipelotrichia; order Erysipelotrichales; family Turicibacteraceae; genus Turicibacter; species Turicibacter bilis. Next base: position 2,777,079 of record NZ_CP071249.1, read on the forward strand.
TTAGGGGTAGAAGTAGAATTTAAAAACATGGATTTTAACTCGTTAATTGGTGCTTTACAGTCAGGGCAAGTGGATATGGTGATTTCAGGAATGTCTCCAAATGAAACACGTCTTAAACAAGTTGATTTTTCAGATTTCTATTACACTGGTGAGAATGCAGTATTAGTTAGAGAAGATGATGTAGCTAAGTATCAAACAGAATCTGATTTAAAAGATATTAAAATTGGAACTCAGTTAGGAAGTATTCAAACCCCAATTGCAGAGTCATTTACATCAAGTGTCAAAGAATTAGCTACGACTCAATCAATTGTCTTAGAGTTAAGTAATGGAAATGTAGATGCTGTTATTCTAGGAAAAGATATTGCAGATCGTTACGCTGAAGAGTTTGATAATGTTGTTGTTTCAGATGTCACAATTTCTTCAGAAGAGGCAATGGCTGTTGCTCTTCCGAAAGGATCAGATGAGTTAACAGCAAAAGTCAATGAAGTCATTGCGAAGTTAAAAGCAGATGGGACACTTGGAGAAATGTTAGAAGAAGCAATGAAAATTGCGAATGAATAATTAAAGAAATGAAGTAGGTGAAGAGATGTTTGATTTTATTATTGATTATTATCCTATGTTTTTAAAAGGAACAGGAGTCACTATTTTATTAGCCTTATTAACAGTGCTTTTTGGAACATTGATAGGAGTGTTAGTTTCCATTACAAGATTTAATAATAAAGGATTTTTTGGGAAAATCTTAAATAAGTTAGCTGATGTTTATATTGCCTTTTTCCGTGGAACACCGTTAATGATTCAGTTATTTATTTTCTGGTTTGGAATTCCTCAGTTGTTCCATATTAGGCTAAAACCTGTGGGACCAATTCCAGCAGAGTTTATTATTGGAGCTATTGCATTAGCCATTAACTCAGGGGCATATGTGGCAGAAATTTTCAGAGCTGGAATTCAAGCCGTTGATAAAGGACAAATGGAAGCAGGACGATCACTTGGATTAAGTGAGAAACAGACGTTAAAGCACATCATTTTACCACAAGCGATTAAAAATATTTTGCCGGCGCTTGGAAATGAGTTTGTTGTCATTATTAAAGAGTCAGCAATTGTTTCAGTGATTGGGTTGGCAGATTTAATGTATAATGCGGATAAGGTGACGGCAGCAACTTATAATGCATTTGGGGTTTATATTGTAGCTGCATTCATTTATTTCATTTTAACATCAGTATGCTCAAAGCTAGTATCAGTATTTGAAAGGAGATTAGACCAAGATGCTTAAGATTAATCAATTATCAAAATATTTCCACGGAAAACAAGTTTTGCATTCGATTGATTTAGAAATTAAAGAAGGGGAAATTGTAACGATTATTGGACCATCTGGATCGGGAAAATCGACTTTATTACGTTGTATGAATTTGTTAGAAGTTCCAGAAGCGGGAGAGGTTTTGTTTGAAGGAACTAATTTGTTAGACCCCAAAACGAATTTAAATGAAATTCGTGAGCATATCGGGATGGTGTTCCAAAATTTTAACCTATTTCCGAATAAAACGGTTGGTGAAAATATTACGTTAGCTTTAAAACTTCTGAAGAAAATGGATGATCAATCAGCTAAGGAAATTGCGTTTAATTTATTAACACGTGTAGGCTTAGCCGATAAAATAGATGTGTATCCATCGAAGTTATCAGGGGGACAAAAGCAACGTGTGGCCATCGCTCGTTCACTAGCATTAAATCCAAAGTTAATGTTATTTGATGAACCAACTTCGGCATTAGATCCTGAGATGGTGAAAGAAGTTTTAGATGTGATGAAGGAGTTAGGAGAAGGTGGCATGACGATGGTCATTGTGACGCATGAGATGGGATTTGCTCGTCAAGTGGCGACACGTGCAATCTTTATTGATCAAGGACAAGTGCTTGAAGATACGACGCCTGAACAGTTATTTACTGCTCCAAAACATGAACGTACAAAAGAGTTTTTAGCGAAAGTTTTATAAACAAAAATCACTAGTTTAACTAGTGATTTTTTCTATGTTATAATGAAGATATTTTAGGAGGAGAAGTCATGGAATTAAATCAATTAAAAGAGATTTTAGCTTGTTATTTTCTAAGTGACTGTCAGATTCATCAGGGTGCATCGGGTATGAATAATTTGACTCGATTCATTGAACATGAAGGAAAAAAATATGTGTTACGTGTGTATCAAAATCATAGTGATGAAAACTTGGTTCAAGTCGAGCAAGAGATTTTAAAAAGGATTAAAGGAGTCCCAGTTCCTGTTTTAGTGCCGACAATGAGAGGGGATTATTTAGTACGCTTGTATGATAAGATTGCGGTACTATTTGAGTATCAGGAGGGGGTTGATTTAAAATTAGAGAGGCTGGATCAATACAAAAATTATGGTGAAATGATTGGAAAGCTAAGTCGCGCGTTAGGAAAGTTAGAGGTTGATAAAGAGGGCTATTCACCGTATTATGAGTTAGATGAGGCATATCCTAACCATCAAATCTGTGAGTTTTGTCAACATCCATACGAAGAGTTTGAATCATTACATGAGGAGTTAAAAGTGGTTGAGAGAGTTTATGAGGACTTAATGAACTTAAGTGAGAGATTTAAGACGTTACCTCAACAACTTATTCATGGGGATATTAACTCGTCAAATTTGTTGATGGATGAAGCGGGAATGATTTCACGCATTTTAGATTTTGAATTTGTGACGAAAGATTTACGAGCGATGGAGATTGCGATTTGTTTGTCTGAGATTTTATCTGAAGGTCAGGATGAAGTTTGGCCGAGGTTAGAAGCGTTTATCGAAGGATTAAAACAATCATTGCAATTAACGAAGGAAGAGACTGAGGTTTTACCGTCATTAATTTTACTTCGTCGACTAGATGTTGTCATGCATTTTATCGTACGTTATCGACGTAATATTTCCTCGGAAATTGTAGGAAAAGGTGAATTTTTAAGTAAGCAGATTGTAAAACTTGTTGAGCAATCGAGTTGGATTGAAGAAAATGGGAATCGCTTAATTGAATTATTAAGTAATTGTGAATGATAAAAAGGACTATCTCATTTTGAGGCAGTCCTTTTATTATTTCCTTCAATTTGTTGAGTATCAAACTCATATTTTTAATTTTGTCTTGATGTAAGTTTCCTTTTAATGGGATGAGTGACCGAGCAGTTTCACTTGTGAAATAAGTCGCTATTACTAGGGCTCTAAGAGTTTATATTGTGAAAAACTTATCGAGACTTATATATTAGAGAAAGTTCATTTATAAAACCAGGTCATGCTGGTAGTTGATGTTACTCTATTAGATTGTTGTTTGATTAAGGTTTATTTTTATTAATTAAGTGAAAATATACGACTATTTTAGACTCTCTAATATAGAAAGCGCTTTATTTTTGTGGTATAATTAGGAAAAGTAAAGAAGAGAGGATGGATACAGGGTTGAGGTAAGCTTATGCCAGTTTACATTGGTGTTATATGATAAGAGGGTAAAATGGATTTTTAAGGTATAAGCTTTAGAATTGATTTGTTGAAGTGATGTCATTGATGAGCACAGTTCTGATTGTGAGTATAAGGGATTAGAGATATTTATTTAACTTGAAGGATAGGATAAGGCCTAATTCACGTCTCTTCTTTAGTAATTTAAATTTGATGATAGGGATAAGCACGATGTTGGAAGTGAAGTCCATTTGAGGAAATTGGGGGACTCTCATGATTATTGGGCAGAACGATTAGTGATATGAAGGAAAAGGCTACAATTAAAGAACCCTGGAGGAGTAGATTTTAATTTAGCGAAGGCGTTATAGGGATTTGTTTATGTCTGAGCTCGATTTAGATGAAGCGTGTTTAGGCAATAATATGCCGAAGTTTATTTTGCATCTGATGGTAGTAAATCGTTTGCTACATGGATTAAATAAATCAAGTCATTTGAAAGTTATGATAAAAGTTCGCAGCAGGTTAGATTCGATTTGGGTGTTAATGAAGGATATTGGAGCGGGAGTGCTATGATCGAAGAAGGCAAAAGGAAAGTTAGCTGGTAGATGATCATCAATAGGAATGATTAATATCATTGAATGCATACAATTATCATATTTACATGATTGTGATCCTAAGAGTGTGAGTCACCTTAATGAAGGAATGGTAGTCATCATTAAGATACCAAAACCAAAATAGGTAGGGGGAATATCCTTTGTTAAAGATCTTAATTATCGATGATGAACAAGTTGTTCGTGTCTATTTACAGAGTATTGTGAACTGGGAACAGTATGATTGTCAGGTTGTAACAACGTGTGGAAATGGAATAGAAGCCTTAGAGGTCATGGCACAGCAACCAATTGATTTAATATTAACGGATTTAGAAATGCCTAAAATGAATGGTTTGCAGTTAATTGAAGAAATCAGAAGTCGAGGATATCAGACGAAAGTGATTGTGTTAAGCGATCATAGTGATTATGATTTGATTCGTGAAGCAATGAAGCTTGGTGCGCTAGATTACTATGTGAAAAACAATGTAAAAGAAGCAGACATTATCTCAATGATTCAGCTCGTTTCAGAAGAAGTGAAAAAGCAATTATTACAAAAGGATGCACTTGAGGAGGAAAAGCGACTTAAAATAGACAATTTTAAAATTGAACGTAAGACTTTTTTAACAACGGTTTTAACAGGGGATGTTTATTATAATGAGTTAGAGTTATCTCAATATGTGAAGATGTATCATCTCTTTGAGCCTCGCTTAAGTTTGTATCAATTAAGATTTCAACAACCCATTGAATTAAGACAGTTTTTATATGTTGATGCCATTATCGCAGCGGAGTTTCAAAAGTATGATCATGATGTTGTTCATCTAACTCAGGAGAAGATTTTAGTGGCTTTATATGAACGAACGATTGTTGAAGAGCAAGTGTTAATGGATCATTGGCTCAGGATTGTTAAAAATATTAAAACTTATTTAAGGGCAGAGTTACAGGCATCTAAGCAATTATTGATTGATTCAACAGAGAAGTTAATTTCATGTACGAAGTTATTTCAAAATGATGTTCCAAGTGATGTGTCGTCTGTTATTGCTGCTGAACAGTTATCACATTATCGGCCAGAGATTCAATCTATTTTAAATTATATTCATGAGCATTATGATGAGCGCATTACGCTTCAAGATCTATCAGCGTTTGCCTGTTTAAATGAGGCATATTTAAGTCGACTATTTAAAATGGAGACAAAGAAAACAATTAATAGTTATATTAATGAATTAAGGATTTATAAGGCGAAAGAGTTATTAAAAAGTCCAAATATTATGGTCAAAGAAGTTGCTCAATTAGTAGGGATCAAAGATCAACTGTATTTCAATCGCGTCTTTAAAAAGTTTTGTGGAGAGAATCCAACTGATTATCAGGATCGTGTGAAAAAATTAGTTTCTAAATGATAATCCTTTATTGGATTATGGATAAGATAATACTATGAAAATGATAGTATGTGAATGGCTGCAAACTTAGAGATTTTGTCTGATAAAATATATCGACGTCATTACTAATTTTATAATCAGTTACAAATTAAAAACTGTCTATGAGAAGACAGTTTTTTTCATATTTTGATAGTGTTGTGATTAAACTTTAGTAAGGAGGCGACGGAATGAAAAAAGGATGGTTTAGTGTTGCGGTGCTTTTGTTTTTAGGAGGATGCAGTCAGGTTGCTAGTGACGGTGCCTGTTCGATTGATCGAGTGCATGTGGTGTTAAATGATGAGACCTCAACGCTTGGTAAAGTGTCGGTTGTTATCAATGATCCATCGTCCGTTGCAGAGTTAGTTGAGATTCTTGACACCGCAAAAAAGGGGGGATCTTGTTCGGGATGATGAGTTATTATTGGCACCGGCGGTGTTTTATGAGTTGTATGATGGAGATGATCTAGTACAGATATTAATGTTTAATGGAGAGGATACGTTACGCCTGTTTCGAGGTGGGCTTTGTTTTGAGGTTGAGTATGAGGGGGTAACGTTATCTGATTGGTATAAAAAGGTACAACAGAAAGGATGAGAAAGGTGTTATTAGAAATTCCAACTCATGAAGAGGTGAACTACATCGATCAATCATTGATGGCTTATAATCATTCGCGGGAGCCTTTTTTGCAGACGAATCCATTTATTCCAGTAAATCGTTGTTTGAAGAATGAAAACGGTGAAGTTATTGCAGGATTTTTGGCAACACTTGTATGTTGGCATGTGTTGTATGTAGATGTGTTGTGGGTTGATCCAAGGTATCGTCGTCAAGGGTATGGGAGTCAGTTGTTAGCAGAGGCTGAAAAGGTGGCCAAGGCATTAGGTGGGTATTTAGTTCATTTGTCAACGTTTGATTTTCAAGCGAAGGCTTTTTATTTAATGTGTGGTTATGAAATTTTTGGAGTATTAGAAGATTGCCCAAGAGGTCATTTAGAGTATTTCTTGAAGAAGAAATTATAGATTTTTTGAAATATGGCTGAACCTTAAGAAATTATTAAGAATTATCATTAGGTTATTTTAAGATTTTAAGTATATATTAGGGGTATCGATTATATAAGCCACGATAAATTTTCTGTAGAGATAGAATCTAGGATGCCTTAGTATTCAAAAGCTTTAAGTACTAAGACTGACTTAGAAAGATAAAAAATAATTCTATTTATATCTAGATTATTTATCGGTTTGTATAAAGTTAAGGGAGTGCGATGCAAAATGCAACGAAAAGTGGAATATAAGTATGAAGAGGAACGTGTGAGTGTTGGTTATGTATTACGAAATATGATGACAATCGGACTAGTGGTAGCGGTTATGTTTCATTTCATTATACAATAATTGCGAAATGATGATTTCTTTTGTTGGAAATCGTCATTTTTTATGTATAATTGTAGGTGAGATGGTTAAGGCTAATCATTTTTATCATGCGTAATGAAAAGTTAAGGGAGTGTAGTTAGGATGCAACGAAGAGGAGAATATCAGTATGGACAAGAGCGTGTGAGCTTTGGTTATGTGTTACGAAATATGATGACAATCGGTTTAGTCGTAGCTGTCATGTATCACTTTATTGTGAAATAGTGAATAGATAAGAAGCAGTCTGTTTCTATATAGTCGATGATTTCTATCGTTAGAGATCATCTTTTTTTATTAGAGAGAAGAAATTTAATTCTTAGTTTGGTAAAAAATGATTTTCGTGTATAATGAGGGTGAATATTAAGAAATTTTTAAGATTTATGACAGTTTTTTATTAAGATTTAGGGATTAAAATATAGATGAGCTTATGAGAGCAGAATTTTATGAAAGGTGGTGCTTTGGTGAAGGCAATTTTAAATAGAAGTCAAAAAGTCATCGCGTGGTTAGTTTTAGCCGTGATGGTGATTGGAGGTGCGATCGGAATTTATTCGCAATATCCAAATATGAAAACTCAAGCGAATCGCTGGGTAGGGAACTTTTTTGAATCGTATAGTTTTTTAGATTCGTTATCGGATGGGGTACAGTATTTAGGATTTGAGATGTCGGGAGATATCATGACTCGTGATGAGGTTCCAAGTGATGTGGAGTATGGTGGAGATTGGATTAATCTTTGTGGGAATGATTTAGATTATTATGTGAAGAGTTCAACTGGTGAAAAAACATTAGAACGAGATGGGGTGTTATTAGCCCAAGTCTTAGAGGGAGATTTAGAAATTTCATCAGAGGAACTTAAATCGCAGTATCAGTATGTCGTAGCGTTTGAATTTGATCAAGAAGGGAAAGTAGCGATTAAGCAGATTTATGGTGGGGATCGTGTCTCAACTGAACAATTTTTAAACGATTATGATGTGTTTTATAATTATCAAGCAAAAGAGATGAGCATGATTTTCGGAGTACCTAAAGAACTTTCGAGTCATAGTTTTTTTGCGAATCAATTACAGTACCATCTAGAAGAAGGTTATGTGATAGCAGTGATTCCTTATTTAATTGTAGGAACTGCTATTATCGTGTTAATCACGTTTATCGTACCATTTGCTTGGTTTGAGCGTTTAGCCATTGTTCGTGGACTTATGGTGGTACCCCTAGAGTTAAGGTTTTTATTTGTGATCGGAACGTGTTTTGCAGTGATAGGAGCACCATTTTTATTAATTTTTACTCAATCTGGTTATTTGTTAGAAGCGATCGATTACTATTTTGGAATGAATCGTGCACAATGGATAGTAACGGCTATCAATTTAATCTGTTGGGGTGGATTTATAGGAGTTATCATGCTTCATGCTCTTTATCTAAAAGAATTCTTTATTATTGGTCCGTGGCAGATGATTCGTCGTCATACGATTTTAGGGCAGCTGATTGGGCTTTGGCGTCGTCCAAAAGTCGTGACGAAAACGATGGTTGAGGAGAAAGTGGTGATTGAGGAAGATCCACGTGTGGCGGTCATCACCTCACAGTTAGCATTATTTAGGGACACATTGAGTGAGATGAAACCACGTCTAGAAGAAGTTAAAGGTATCGATGAAGTCATTGAGCAGTTAGATTCGATGATGAATCTTTGTGATTTAAATCAACCACTACAACCCGTTAATGTGACAAAATTAATTTCAGATACGATGGTATTATTTGAGGAACGTTTTGCCTCGCTTGAGGTAAAAACGAGATTCCCAAAGGAGATGATTTTTGTTACAAGTCATGAGGTTTCAATGAAGCTATTAATGGAGATGTTATTAGGTGGAATTGCAGATGAGGCTTTACCACATTCTCGAGTGTATTTAGAAATGATTTGCGAAGAGCAAACAGCTATTCTCATCACACGTAGTGTCTTAAAGGATGAGGTAGATGTGAAGTTATTAGCCGCTTTAGAAGCATTAGTTCAACAACAACGAGGCGTATTCGAATCAGTAATTGATGGTGATTTAATGAAACTAACGTTAAAATTTAAAAAATAAAAAGATATTAAGGATAATCCTACTATTGAGATTATCCTTTTTATATTTGATAGAAAAAGAGGAGAACTCAAAAGTAGATTCATTTTTGAAGGAATGGGGCGAATATAATGTCATAAAAATCCTATTTAGTCAGGAAACCTGCTAAAGTTCAAAATAACAAATTAATTTTATTATTTTCTAAAGATTAGTTTAAATGTGAGAATGATTGCATAGGAAGGGGGTTAAAAGATAATGGCATCGTGATATGCTACAATAAGGAAGAGATTCGATAAGAAGGTGAAATCATGAAAGAGAAAGTTTATTATATTCGTGGAGCAGAAGAATGACGTGAGAAGAGTCTACGTGCAGCAAAGCTAGTTCGTGCGTTAAATACGCATGATTTGGAAGATGATGCAGGAAAGGAAATCCTGATTCGTGAGTTATTTTGAACTGTTGGAAGTAGCCCATGTATTGAAGATAATTTTCACTGCGATTTAGGGATAAACATTCATGTAGGAGATAATTTTTATGCTGGATTTAATTGTACTATTTTAGATATGGCAGAGGTTCGAATCGGTAATAATTGCATGTTTGGTCCAAATGTAAGCCTATACACAGCGGGTCATAATATTGCACCAAAACGACGTAATAAAGATGGATATGGGATTCCAATTACGATTGGAAATGATTTCTGGATTGGTGGAAGTTGTGTCATTTTACCAGGTGTGAGTATCGGTGATAATTCGATTATTGCAGCGGGATCAGTGGTAACGAAAGATGTACCAGAAAACGTCATTGTTGCAGGAAATCCGGCCAAAATTTTAAAATCTAT